>JBKPNP010000821.1:0-7953 GCA_046732775.1 Acidobacteriota bacterium | reverse complement strand
GAAAAAGATCCGCCGTCGCTCACGCGTTACATCACGGACGCGCCTGAGGCTCTGGAGTGGATCGTTACGAAGGCCCTGACAAAGAACCGCGACGATCGTTATCAAACTGCGCGCGAGATGCTGACCGACTTACGCCGTTTGAAACAGCGGCTTGACGCGAGTGCAGAGATGGAACGATCCGTTTCACCTGATTCGGGCAACAGGTCCCTACATCTTTCGACGGGCGGAATGCCCGTCGGTTCGACACTGAGCGCGTTTCCGTCTCCGGCCACCAATACGCAGCTTGGCGCGCCCACAGTTTCGAGTGCCGAATACATCGCCACGTCCATGGGCCGTCACAAGCTTGCCATTATCACCGCCGTCGTTCTTATGCTCGCGGTAGCGGCCAGTATTACGCTTTGGTTCGCAACGCGCGAATCGCCCGCGCACACTTTTCGTAAAGTGCGGCTATCGCAATTGACGAACACAGGCAAAGCCGGGCTCGCCACAATTTCGCCTGACGGCAAATATGTCGTTCACGTGATTAGCGACGGCAGGCAAGCGAGTTTGTGGGTGCGACAAATCGCGACCGCGAGCAACGTGCAGATCGTGCAGCCTGCGGAGTCTCGCTACATCGGGTTAACGTTTTCGCAGGATGGCGACTACATCTATTACGTTGTTTACGAAAAGAATTCGCCACTCGGTGTCGTCTACCAAATCCCCGTGTTAGGCGGAACGCCACGCAAGATCATTGAAGACGTCGACACTCCGGTGACGTTTTCGCCGGACGGAAAACGGTTCGCGTGGATTCGTAATTTTCCGCAGGCGGGCGAGACCGCGCTCATGATTGCGAACAGCGATGGCTCGCAGCAACGAAAGGCCGCATCGCGTCTCAGGCCGGGGCGTTTTCAAGCGGGAGCTTCTGTAGGTCCATCCTGGTCGCCGAAAGGTGATCTGATTGCCTGCCCCGCCGGTGGTCTGGAAACGGACGTCGATAAGAGCGCGCTCGTGCTCATCGACGTGAACACCGGGGCCGAAAAAGACGCGACTCCCTTGCGCTGGGCGTTCGTTCAGCAAGTGGCCTGGACGCCAAACGGCCGCTCCATCGTCATGGCGGCCCAGGAGGCGCAGGGAGGACCAAATCAAATCTGGCACATCAGTTACCCCGACGGCGCCGCTGAAAGAATTACGAACGACCTCAACAACTACAACGGCGTCAGTATTAATCGGGCCGGCACAACTCTGACAACCGTGCAGAGTCAGATTAGTTCCAGCGTCTGGCTAACCAGCATTGGAAATTCGGACAATGCGACGAAGGTGACGTTTGGCACGAATGAAGGCGGGCGCGGACTGGCGCTGATGCCGGACGGTAAAGTCATTTACACCGTCGCCGGTTCCGGAACTACCGACCTGTTTATCGTAAACGCCGACGGCAGCAACCCGCGCCAGTTGACGTCAAATGCTGGTCTCAATGGCCTGCCGTCGCCAACGGCCGACGGGCGGTTCATCGTCTTCCTGTCCACACGCTCGGGGGTTCCGCATCTCTGGCGCATGGACAGCGACGGCTCCAACGTCAAACAACTGACTAGTGGAATTGCCGAAGTGAACCCGGTAGTTTCACCGGACGGCAAGTGGGTCGTCTATCAAAACATCACCGACCTCGGACTTTGGAAAATATCCATCGACGGTGGCACACCCCAACTGGTGACAAACAAGCTCGCCTCGCAGGCTTCCGTTTCGCCTGACGGCAAACTGCTGGCTTGTCGTTATCGCGAACAGGATTTGAGCGATTTCAAATTGGGGCTGATCGATTTCGCGAGTGGACAGATCGTGAAGAGCATCGATATACCGCCCACCGACAACACTCTGCGATGGAGCGCCGACGGTCGCGCGGTTTTGTACGCGGAAAGACGCGCCGGTGTCTCCAATATCTGGAGCCAGCCAATCGACGGCAGCGCGCCGAGGCAGTTGACTAGCTTTAAAGCAGATCAGATTTTTAGCTTTGACGTATCGAAGGACGGCAAATCGCTGGTGCTGGGACGCGGCACGGTTTCAACTGATGTCGTGCTGATCGCAGATACCACGAACTGAATGTCCGACAAGCTTCAGCTTGTCGCTTAATGCTGGGTCGGCTGAATGCCAATGTAGCCCTCCATGACTGTCGAGCTACTGCCCCCGGCGCAGACGGCGCCTACATTTGCTGTTATGGTGAAGTTCACGACGTAACCACCGAGGTCTCCCATGAAACTCTTTCTCAAGTATGGTCTGGCCGCTGCCGCGGTCGTCGTCATTTGGACAGTGATTGTCCGTAACGTGATGGGCGTTGGCGCGAACTCCACTGCCAACATGGTCGCGCCAATACTGTTCAACCTCGCGCAGATCACGGCCATATTCTTGGGAATGATTCGCCGCCAAAGGGAAAGGGGCGGCATAACTTTCAAGGAAGGCTTGAAAACAGGCGTCGGCATTTCATTTGTCTACGCAGCCGCCGCCTGCCTGTTCTTTGCGTTAGAGTATTTGATTGTTGGACCAAAACTGCTTATGGCTGAAGCGGCGCCCGCGGATCAACCGCTCGGTCGCGTGGCGGTTCAGGCATTTGCCGGTCTGTTTTTCGTCTCGCTAATCCTTGGTTTGTTCTACTCCACCGTGATTTCATTCATGCTGGCGAAGCGGCTCTCACGCTAACCTCACGGCACCAGCACAACCTTGCCGATGTTCTGCCGCGACTCCAGGTATTGGTGTGCGTCTCCCGCTTGTTCAAACGCGAACGCTTTATCGACGTGCGGTCGAACCCACCCTTCACTTACCCCGCCAAGAATCGCCGTCATCCATACAGCTACTTTTTCCGGTTCGTGCCACATATGCCCGAGGTTTAGGCCAAACACTCCGCGATTCTTGTTGAGCAAACCGAGCGGATGGAATTTCGGCATCTGCAGTGCCGCCTTTACCAGTTTCATTTTTCCGGCCAAACCATTCGCGGAAGCAGTCGAAACGCCAAACATCCCCAACCGTCCGGTGTGTCGCAGTGCCGCGTAACTCTTCTTCCAGTGAAGGCCGCCGATCGGATCGATGATCAAATCCACGCCCCGGCCGTCAGTCAATTTCTTCAGCACCGGAAGCCAATCCTGGTTGCGATAGTCGATTGCGTGGTCGAGACCGCGTTCTCTCAGAAACTGATGTTTGCCGGGACTGGCCGTTCCGTAGGTAGTGGCGCCAATCCATTTTGCGATATCGATGGCGGCCAGGCCGACGCCACCTCCCGCGTTGTGAATCAAAACGGATTCGCTCTCATGTAACGATCCCATAACGTAGAGCAGAGCGTACGCAGTCAGATAATTGACGGGCACTGCCGCTGCTTCTTCAAACGACAACGAATCGGGCTTGGCAAAGAGTTGGTTGGCTGCAACGGCGACTTTTTCCGATTGACCCCCGAAGCGCGTCATGGCGACGACGCTCTTCCCGAGCAGCGCCGCATCCGCTTCGCGTCCGATGGTCTCAATTACACCGGCAACTTCATAACCCATCACGCACGGCTTTTTGGGGCCATCTGGATATAAACCCTGGCGCGCCAGTATGTCTGCGAAGTTGAGTCCGGCCGCTTTGACGTTCACGACCACTTGGCCTTTTGCCGGAATAGGATCGGGAGCTTCCTCGACTTTCAGGACGCTGATGTCGCCAGTGGTAGTTGTTACGACTTGTCGCATGCACGCTCCTCTTTCAAAGTGCGCTGCTCCTTTGGGGTGCGGTGACCTGTCAGCGCTTTGAAGACGCGCCGCGCCGCGTGCCCGTCGAGATAAATCTCCTAACACGCGGCTGTGCCGTCTGGTGTGCGGAAGCGCTTCGCGCTTCTGATCAAACCTCATCCATTGGCGGGTTCTGCCCCAAGTGGGCATTCATCTCGACCTTCAGAACGCCGAAGGCCTTCCGCACACGGAGACGGCATAGCCGAAATTCTCGCTCTCAATCCGCACTCCAGGATTAACGAGTGGCGTGCCGGAGCGTCTGGTTATTGACGAACACTCTTACTCGCTTCACGGTTGAAAATTGCTTCGCGGTTGCTTCAATTTGCGACTCGATGCGTGGCTCATCGCAAATTCCGGCGACGGATAATTCTCCGCTGATGCGAATTGTGGCTGTGCCGCTTCGCAGCGCTACGGACTGCAGCCTCAAGCCCCGTCCCTTCCAAAAGTTCTGCAAACGAGGAGTGCTATCGGAGATTTGTGGCGTTGACAACAATTCGCGAATCGCTGTTGTCAGTGGCGCCGCGGTTTTGGCTATCGAACGATCGACTGGTACCAGACTATCGCCGCAACCGATCTTTCTGCCGGCCTTACCTTCATCTCCCAGCGCCACCAGATAAACCTTGATTGTTTGCGAGGCAGATTGGCCAGTGCCCAGGATATCAACCAGCGACGTGCCCTCGTCATACAGCAGGTTCGATATTTTCCAACCGCCCCTTTCAGCCACTATCTGAAAAGTGATCTTGTGTTTGACGCCAAAGTTTTCAAACGAAACGGGCACTTCCGCTGCCTGCGCGCCGACCGTCTCGGGTCCAACCACAAAATTCTTGATTTCCATGTCCTGCGCGTTGAAGAGCGGATCGCCATCGAGTGCTCCTACCTCGCCTCGCGCCGAGCGCGCATCGCGCCACAACAAACCGGCGAGTGTCCGATCGAAAAACCTATCTAACAAAGCACGACTTTTCGTTTGGAAAAACGGGCTGCGAGTCTTGTGTTGCGCGTACAAATTCACAACGAGCTGCCGCGGTGTAATTACACGGCTCGCTCGGGAACGTTGGGCCGCGTTAGCTGAAAAGCTAACAGCGATGAGCATCACGATAGACAACAGAACTGAATTGCTTGTTTTCATAATGAGTGGGCGTCTCTCTAGCTGGGAGCGCAGGCATCTTGCCTGCAATGAGCGCGCTCAGGCGCGAAAACGTGTGGCAGACAGGATGTCTGCGCTCCCAGCACAACGTGTCGTAATCAAAAATTCAAGGCGCAGAATTGTGACTTCTGCGCCTCGAGGTAAACCAGCTTATCCGACAGCTTAGGAAGCGCTCTTGGCCGCAGTGTCAGTGCTGGTCTTATTCGGTTGGGGTGTGATTCGCAGATAAGGCTTCGGCGCTTTCCAGCCCGCCGGAAACTTCGCTTTCGCGTCCTCGTCTGACATCGAAGGCACGATGATCACGTCTTCGCCGTCCTTCCAATTCACTGGCGTGGCCACGCTGTACTTCGCCGTCAGCTGCAGCGAATCAATCACGCGCAGAATCTCGTCGAAGTTGCGTCCGGTACTCGCCGGGTAAGTAATCATCAATTTGATTTTCTTGTCCGGACCGATAATGAAAACTGAACGAACGGTAAAGATGTCGCTGATTTCCGGGTGAATCATGTCGTAGAGCTCGGCCACTTTATGATCGGGATCGGCAATCACCGGAAAGTTCAGCGCGGTGCCCTGGGTTTCGCGAATGTCTTCAGCCCATCTGCTGTGTGAATCCGTTTTGTCGACGCTGAGGCCAATAACCTTCACGCCACGCTCATCGAACTGGGGTTTGAGCCGCGCGCACTCGCCGAGTTCAGTCGTACATACGGGGGTGAAATCTTTTGGATGGGAAAAGAGCACCGCCCAGCTATCACCGATCCATTCATGAAAACTGATCGGACCTTCAGTAGTGTCTGCCGTAAAGTCCGGTGCAACGTCACCTAAACGTAAAGCCATTTCGATCTCCTTCCACTGTCTAGAACTCCCTTTCGCTCAGCAAAGGGATGGGTTCGGGTTGGGTATGTGATGAGTCAGAAAGGCTTTTACCTCCAAAGTCCGTGGCAAGTCAAATCACAGCGAGGATCTTTGATGACGCAGGCTGCGCAACGAAACACAAGGTCAGAACCGGGAGCGGTAGCGACCGGGTCAACGCGCGTTGGCATTCACGTTTTTGTGGGTCTTGCCGTGTTCTCAGGGCTTGAGTCTAGCCGACGCGACCCGGTCGCTACCGCTCCGGGTTCCGAATTAGTCGACCCACGCACTCGACAGGATCGAGCAACAAACTAGACGTCCCCAAGCGAGCGCAATCACATACCCGGATAAATTCAGCGATGAGGTCGTTTACGAGGTTCTCATCATCGGTGCTATTATCACCTCCCCTGTTTTCCCCTGAGTTGTAATCGCCTTCCCTCCGTAACCGTCTCGACCTATGTCCGCCGAACCAACTACATCTGCTGCCAAGGCCGATCCCGGGAAGCCGGCTCTAAGCGACGGGCTTTACCGTGCCATCTTCGCGCACTCAAACGACGCGATTGCGATCCTCAGCCCGCAGGGTATTTACCTCGAACAAAATGACGCGCACGCGCAACTCTTCGGTTACCGCAGCGAGGAACTGAAGAACCAGAAACCGGTGATACAGATTCAGAACGACGGCTCGTTGGATCTGGTAGCCGAGCTTTCTGACAAAGGCGAATTTCACGGCGAAGTCATTATCAAATCCAAAACTGGCGAGGCGAAACGAATTGACTTGTCCGCGTTCGCGATGCGCGATCAGAGCGGAGACCTGCTGTGTTTTGTGAGCATCACGCGCGACGTCACCGAGCGCCGTCGTACTGAAAGACGTTTGGCCCTGCAGTATGCCGTGACTCAAATCCTTTCCGAATCGCTCGAGGTATCCGAAGCGGCCCAAAAAATTCTTCGTGCCGCGTGCCAGACACTCGATTGGGAAGTGGGCGTGCTTTGGAAAATTGATCCGGCACAGCAGGTCTTGCGCTGCTTCGACCTTTGCCATCACGGTGTCAGAGAGACTCCGGAGTTTGATCAGATGACGCAGACTATAGCGTTCCATAAGGGTGAGGGACTGCCGGGAAAAATTTGGGGAAAGGGAAACCCTCACTGGGTAGACAATGTAGTAAACGATCCATCTCTGCCGCGCGCCCCGATTGCATTGCGCGAGGGTTTGCGTGGTGCGTTTGGTTTTCCGATTTTTGTCGGCAATGAAGCCTGGGGTGTACTCGAATTCTTCAGTCCGGAAATCAGACCCGCTGACGATGAGTTGTTGAAGCTTGCCGGCGGCATCGGTGGACAGATCGGGCAATTCTCTCAACGCAGACACGCCGAGGCAGAGCGCGCCGAGTTGTTTGAACGCGAACGATCGGCGCGCGCCGAGGCGGAAATGGCGAATCGTCTGAAGGATGAATTTCTGGCGACTCTTTCGCACGAGCTGCGCACGCCGTTGAATGCGGTGATCGGATGGTCGCGCATGTTGAGTTCAGGCCGGTTGGATCGCGAAAGCTCGAGGCACGCCCTCGAAGTGATCGAGCGCAACGCCTGGGCGCAAAAACAGATCATTGAAGACATTCTTGACGTCTCGCGCGTAATCACCGGGAAGTTACAACTCAATCTTTCCCCAGTCGATCTGGTGGCAGTCGTTGATGCTGCGCTCGACGCGGTGCGGCCGGCGATGGAAGCGAAAGAAATCAAGATTGAGACGATTATTGATGCGAGTCTCCGTCCGATTTCGGGCGACCCAGACCGGTTGCAGCAAGTCGTTTGGAATGTTCTTTCAAACGCGGCGAAGTTTACACCGGCCGGCGGCAAGGTCCAGATCTCGGTCGAGCTGGACGGTAACTACGGAGTGATCAAGGTCACTGACAGCGGTCCGGGAATCGCCGCTGGATTCCTGCCACACGTCTTCGAGCGTTTCCGCCAGGGCGATGGCTCGACGACGAGGACGCACGGAGGCCTTGGTCTCGGTCTCGCAATTGTTCGTCACCTCGTCGAACTTCACGGAGGCACTATCGCGGTCGAGAATCGGACGGACGGTGCGGGCGCAATCTTCACGATTCGCTTGCCCTTACCGAGCGGCGAACTGCAATCCCGCTCGCTCGCGAGTGCCGCGGCAGCATTCGGCGACGCCCAACCCGAGCAGCCCAATCTCGAAGGCTTGCGCATCCTAATCGTCGACGATGAAGTCGACGCGCTGGATTTGAT
>JBKPNP010000820.1:0-3622 GCA_046732775.1 Acidobacteriota bacterium | reverse complement strand
GGTTGCGGAAAAGTCTGGTGTGCCGCTACCGAAGCTCGTTGAAGACAGTCGCTTTGAAGCGAAGCGGCAGTTAGCCGATGAAGTAATCGAGCTGAATAAGTGGGCGCTGGAATGGTGGGAACAGCAGCTTGAGTCGAGTGGAGAGGCGCGCGTGGCTCGCGACCATTTGCTGCGCCGCGAAATAACTGACGACACACGCAAGACGTTTCATCTCGGCTACGCGCCGGACAGTTGGGATGCGCTCTCGATTTATCTGCGGCAAAAAGGCGCGAGCCAGGAGCAAATCGATCGCAGCGGACTCGTGGTCAATAAAGACGACGGTGGCCGCACCTACGATCGATTCCGTGGGCGTCTGATATTTCCGGTACTCGATATTCAGGGAAAACCGATCGCCTTCGGTGGCCGCACGCTGCGCAATGAAGATGCCAAATATATTAACTCGCCGGAAACGGCGGCCTACGTCAAAGGTCGCAACCTCTTCGGCCTTAACCTCACGCGCGACGAGATTAGACGCGCCGGGTTTGTGATTTTGGTTGAAGGGTTCCTGGACTTAATAGTTCCTTACCAGTTTGGCGTGCGCAACGCGGTCGCGAGTCTCGGCACGGCCCTAACCTCTGACCAGGCACGCTTAATCAGCCGCTTCGCTCGCAAGGTCGTCGTTAACTACGACGGCGATAACGCCGGTGTCCAGGCTGCGAAAAAAGCGATCGAGATACTGCTCGCCGAAGATTTGGAAGTGAAGATTCTCGTGCTTCCGGACGGTTCAGACCCGGATGAGTTCATCAGAAAGTCAGGCGCTCTGGAATATCAAAAGCAACGCGGGTCGGCGCAAACGCACATTCAGTTTGTGATCGATCAGGCGGTGCGCGATCGCAAGCTTAACAATCCGGCTGACAAAGAAGCGGCGATCGATGAAGTGCTGCCGTATGTTCGCGCGGTTAGTAGTCGAATTCAGAAGCGAGAGTATTTCGACATTGCGATGGACTCGCTCCGCATCAATGACGCGGGCTTGCGTCGCGAGTTGTGGCACTCAATTCGTCAGGGTGGCGGCGCGCGAACTGCTGAGGGCTCCAAACTGCCAGTTAAACGCACGCCAGTTACGCCCACGGTCGCCGAGACCAGCTTGCTACAACTACTGCTCGCCGATGCGGATTTGCGGCAACTAGTGTTAGCCAAACTTCAGCCCGCCGATTACGAAGACTTGCCCACCGCGGCAATCTTTCGTGCACTGACGGAAGCCGAGCGCGAAGGCGTCGACGCCGATTTTGATTTTCTGACTCAGAGAATCGCCGGCGACCCATCCGAAGTATTGTTGCCGGGTTTGCTAATGGCAGGAGCGGAAAACAATGGCGATGAACATGTGCCGTTGCCACAACTTGCCGCGGAGAGATGTTTGGCAGCATTGAGGCTCATGCAGGTGGATCGCCGCATCAGCGACATTCGCTCGGAGATTGTGGCAGCCGAACGCAACGGTGAAATGGAACGATGCGATAAGTTGGCGAGGGAACAAATCGAGTTGACCCGCCATCGCGAAGGCTTGTTACCGAGATCGGAACCCATGGAAATTGGTTAATTAGTGATTGAGAACTTAGTGGAGTTGTAAGCTTGGCTATCGAAGACAAAGACGACGTGATGGAGCGGCTGCTCGAGTTGGGCAGCGACAAGAAATACCTCACCTTTGACGACCTCAATCGCGAACTTCCTGACAATGTTGTTTCTCCTGACGACATTGAAGACGTACTGCAAAAGCTCGAGGGTTCAAACATCGCGATTGCCGATTCGGACGAGCGGCTGCTCGAGCAGGCGGTGCCGGAGGTTGTCGATGAAGAAGAGGCCGAGGAAGACGTCGAACTCGATCTCTCGGCGGGTGCGCTCGACAAGACAAACGATCCGGTTCGTTTGTATTTGCGTGAAATGGGTGTGGTGCCGCTGCTGACGCGCGAAGGCGAAGTTGCCATAGCTAAGCGCATTGAGCGCGGCCAGTTGAAGACTCAAAAAGCCATCTCACGATCTCCGATTGCCGTAAAAGAGCTCTTAAAGATTGGCGACGAACTTTTAGCGGGCGACGCCAGCATTCGCGAAACGGTTATCTTCGCTGAACAGGCTGAACTTACTGGCGACGAAGATCGAGACAAGGCCGAGGAGTACAAGGCCTGGACGATCGAAGGCATTGAAAACATTCGCAAGCTTTTTAGCCAGGAGTTGATTGAATGGCAGAAACTTCGCGAGGAACAGGGAATCGTACATCTGAGGCGGAGCAAGAAACTAGTGCGACTGCGTCGTCACGTCGCCCGGCTAAGGCTTGAAATCGCGCAAGAGATTGTTCGGCTTAACGTAACTGAGCGCGCCCGTCAACGGTTAATCAATTCCATTCGCGTCGTGCAGAAAGAGGTGCGCGATGCGGAACGCGAGATCGACAGTTTTACCGAAAAGCTGAAGCGAAAACGCGCGCGTCCGGAAGAGCATAAGGATTTTAAGCGCAGAATCACGGTTGCAAAAAAACGGCTGGTTGCGATTGAAGAGGAACACTTCGTCAATCCGGTAGAGATTAAGCGATGTCTGCAGGCGATCATCGTCGGCGAACAGCAAACCGGCCAGGCTAAGCGTGAGTTGGTTGAGGCGAACCTGCGCCTCGTCGTTTCGATTGCCAAGAAGTATACGAATCGCGGTCTGCAGTTTTTAGATCTGATTCAGGAAGGCAACATCGGTTTGATGAAGGCCGTCGATAAGTTTGAGTGGCGGCGGGGTTATAAGTTTTCGACGTATGCGACCTGGTGGATCCGGCAGGCGATCACACGCGCGATTGCCGATCAGGCGCGAACGATTCGCATTCCCGTTCACATGATCGAGACCATCAACAAACTTATCCGGACTTCGCGTTCGCTGGTTCAGGAGCTGGGCCGTGAACCCACCAGCGAAGAAATAGCGGCGAAGATGGATATTCCGGTTTCGAAAGTGCGCAAGGTTTTGAAGATTGCACAGGAGCCAATCTCGCTCGAGACGCCGATTGGAGAAGAAGAAGACTCTCATCTCGGAGACTTCATCGAAGATAAATCCATTCTCAACCCGGCTGATGCGGTAGTCGCTTCAAATTTACGTGAGATCACTGACGAAGTATTGGCCACGCTGACACCACGCGAAGAAAAAGTCATCAAGATGAGGTTTGGCCTGGGGCTAACGGGATCTGAACACACTCTCGAAGAAGTGGGTCAGCACTTCGCCGTAACCCGCGAACGCATCCGCCAGATCGAAGCGAAAGCTTTGCGCAAACTTCGCCACCCCTCGCGTTCTCGCAAGCTCAAGGCTTTCCTCGAGAACACTCAGCACTAAGACTGGAAAAGTTTTATTTCACGGAGAGAAAGGTCGCGCTCTTCGCGGTGTGATCAAACTCGTAGTTGTAAACGAAGCCTGGAAACTCGATGGGCTGCGTGAACTGCACCCTCACTTGAACCCGGTTGTCTTCCTGCAGCGGTGTGATGACGGCATTCGCGGGTATCCCGTAATCCTGAGAACTCTTAACTAATTGCTCCTGCACCCACGACGCCGGCTTGCCGAGAGCGACGGCGGTGTCCACGTCGTGCTGCATAAGATCTTTCAGCTGGTAAGACTGATAGGCGAGCGG
>JBKPNP010000819.1:0-3406 GCA_046732775.1 Acidobacteriota bacterium | reverse complement strand
ACGGGCGTACCGAGGATCATGATCAACGACGCGGCGTAATGCGACCAGATGAACAACGGCAACCGGAACCAGGTCATGCCTGGCGCGCGCATCGTGTGAATAGTGACTATGAAATTAAGTCCGGTCAGAATCGACGAGAAGCCGCTGATGAAGATTCCGACTCCGGTTAGCACCACATACGAATTGGAATACGTGGTGCTATACGGGGCATAGAAGGTCCAGCCAGTATCAACTCCGCCTGCCAACAGCGCCCAAATCGTGATGATGCCGCCGAGCAGGTAGATATACCAGCTCAACAAGTTGATGCGCGGAAATGCCAGGTCCTTGGCGCCGATCATGAGCGGTACCAGGAAATTTCCAAGCGTTGCCGGTATGGACGGAATCAGAAAGAAAAAGATCATTATGATTCCGTGCTGGGTAAAGACTTTGTTGTAGGTGGTGGAAGAGAGCAGGTCCCCCTGCGGCGTTAGCAGCTCCAAACGAATGAACATCGCGTAGAGCCCGCCGATAAAGAAGAAAGCAGAAATCGACCCGAGATAGAGTATCGCGATCCGTTTATGGTCTTTCGTCAACAGCCACGACTTAACGCTATACGCGGCGTTAAGGTAATTAACGCGAGCTGCTTTTGGTGTCTCGAATGTCTCAGGTGCTTTCATGTTTACCGCTTAATTACTTCGGATTGTGCTGCGGCGTGGCCACGGCATTCGGCGTCGTTGCGGCAGCCGGAGTCGTTGCCGCTGCCGCAGCCGGAGCGGTCGCTGCCGGAGCGCCGGTAATCTGCAGCGACTTGATATAGGAAATTATTTGAATCAACTGCTCGGGCGAAACCTGCCCCTGGAACGTCGGCATGATCGGGTTGAACCCTGACACTACTTTAGCGGACGGGTTCTCGATCGACTCGCGAATGTAAGCTTCGTCAGCCGTCAACGTCTGGCTATTCGTCAGGAAAACTTTCCTGCCAAACAGGCCGGCCAGCGCCGGGCCGCGCCCACCTTCGCCGGTCGCCCCGTGACAGGAAACGCAGCCAAGTGATTGAAACAACTGCTGTCCGGCAACAGCCGGCGATTGCTGGCTCGCGTTGCCACTTAACCAGTTGTCGAAGTCAGTTGGCTGCATCACGATTACCGAGCCGATCATTCCCGAGTGGTTCATGCCGCAATACTCGGCGCAGAAAATGTGGTATGTGCCGGGCTTGGTCGCTTCGAACCATTGCGTCGTGTAGCGGCCGGGCAGGACATCGGCCTTAATGCGAAACGCCGGCAGGAACAGATCGTGAATCGTGTCCTCCGAAGTCATGATCAGTTTGATCTTGCGACCGGCCGGTACGTGCAGCTCGTTGATCTCGCGTTGTCCCGTCGAATGCTGAATCTTCCACATCCACTGCTTGCCAACCACATAGATCTCGTTCGCGTTCTTGGGCATGCGCGAGTTTTCGAAATAGATCTGCGCGCCCCAGGCAAACATGCTCATCGCGATGATCAAAGGTATTACCGACCAGAGCGTCTCCAGCTTGTGAGAACCGGCAATCGGACGTGGGATTTCAAACGGCGAACGACGGCGATATTTGATGACAAAGAAAATCAGTACTCCCGAGATCAGCACCGTGAAAAACAGCGTCACTCCCGAAAGATAGAAATACAACGCGTCTACGCGACCCGAGATGGTCGACGCGCTTTCAGGAATAAATGGAATCCAGGAAGTCTGCATGATTCACAAAGCCAACCTCTATGCGTCCGCTGCGTTTCTCCGTGCCTCCGTGGTGATTTTTAACATTAACCATAGAGTCACAAAGGACGCCGAGTTGGCACAGAGAATAATTCTCAAGTTCTCGCTGTCAAGTCAGCTGCCGGATTGCGCCGGCGCAACGTCAGCAACATCACTACCACTCCCAGCAGGGTCACGCCACCGCCTAGCTGCATCAGGCGCATCACTCGCGCACCGTATTTTCCGGTTGCCGGGTCGTAGTGATAACAGTAAAGCAGCAACTGATCGACTGGGGAGCCAATCTTGTTATCGGCGGCCTCAATCAAACCGAGACGCAGATCGCGCGGCGCGTACTCAATCCCATACATATAGCGCGCCAGCCGTCCCTGCGGCGTGCTCACAAAGATTGCACTCGCATGCGCAAACTGGTTTGTCGCGTCGTCCCAGTGATAACGAAAGCCGACCGTGTCCGTGAGTCGCTTGATGCTCGCCTCGTCTGTCGTCAAAAAGTGCCAACCGGCATTCGCGCTCGCGCGTCTTGCTTCCGGCAGGTAGTTTACGTAAGTGCTCTTCTTGGCTGCCGCCAGCGCCGGCGTCTCACGCGGATCGAAACTAACTGTCACGACTTCAAATTCTTCACCGGGCTTGAAAGCCATGACCTTAAACGCTGTGACCATGCCGTTCAAAATCTGGTTACAGAGCATCGGGCACTGGTAATACACCAGCGACAACACCACCGGCTTCTTACCGAAATAGTCACCGAGCTTAACGCTCCTGCCGTTCTCATCGACGAGCGGCAGATCGAGCGGCAATTGTTCGTTGAGCTTCTGATCAATGCCAACGCCATTCAACGGGCGAGGCAAACCGTTCGGCGCCCGGGGCGCATACGGACGCGCGCTGTAGAGCGGAGAATTCCCGGTCGACTGCGTGAACTGGCCGAAGGCGGTGAGCAGTGAGCAGTGGACAGTGAGCAGCAGGCAGAAGGCAGTAGGCAGAACGCGGAAGGCAGAAAACAGGCATAGCTGGATAGAGCCGACATGGGCTTGCTTGCTGCTTTCTGCATTCTGCCTTTTGCCTACTGCTTTCATCACCTTGCCTTTTCCTGCAAGCTCATGCGCCCGGAACTCCAGCCCGAAGGCGCCATCACCGCAGAATCATTCGCGCCCTGCCGGACCTTCAAGCTACCGCCCTGGATTAACTGGTCGATTACGGAATTGATCGGCGTGCAGTTAACAACGGGCTCCATCCCTTCAGCGTGGTCGCAGTTCAACTGACGATCCCACTGTCCGCGCAACACGCGATACTCCGCCTCAGGCTCGCGGTTCTCAAGATTTACCCATTCGCCGTTTTGCAGTTTCACGCCAAAGCCCTTCGCTGCCTGGAGACGCGGATCGGGCGGCAAACGCTCTTCGGGCTTCATTGCCATTGGCCCCGGGTTCGGTTCTTTTTCAGCTTGCGCATTCAAGAAACGAAACATCGCCCACATCAAAACGAACACGGCGACTCCGAGAACCGAAAGCGCTACCACAAACTTCACCACCCCGGACACACTGACGTCGCTGGCCTCGTGCGTCACATCGAGGTTCTTGATGTGCGAAACGTCCGGCGTCTCCGTGATGTGAAGCCGGTCGTGTCCGTTGCCGCTGTGCTTAGTCCTTGCCATCTTTACAGGCTCACAACCTCAGAAACAAAAAGATACGTC
>JBKPNP010000818.1:0-1795 GCA_046732775.1 Acidobacteriota bacterium | reverse complement strand
GCGCCTCTTCGGTTCCGGCGAACAGCGATCCGATCATCACGACATCGGCACCCGCCGCAATTGCTTTGGCAACGTCGCCTGAAAACTTTACGCCGCCATCTGAGATCAGCGGAATACCGCCCGCACGCGCCGCCTTCACGCAGGATTGAATCGCAGTGATCTGGGGCACGCCGGCGCCGGTAACAACGCGCGTCGTGCAGATTGAACCCGGGCCGATGCCAACCTTGATGGCGTCGATACCCGCGTCGACCAGCTCCTGGGTGCCTTCAGCCGTCCCAACGTTTCCCGCAATTAAATCGGTGTTTGGGTGACGTTTTTTGATTTCCTTTACAGCTTCGATTACACGCAGCGAGTGGCCATGCGCGGTGTCGATCACGAGGCAGTCAACGCGCGCTTGCACGAGGGAATCAGCTCGTTCGCGAAAATCTCCAGTGGCGCCAATGGCTGCGGCGACGCGAAGTCGCCCGAGATCGTCCTTGGCGGCTGTCGGATACTTAATAGCTTTCTGAATATCTTTGACGGTGATCAGTCCCTTGATGCGTTTGTCGTCGTCGATCACCAGCAGTTTTTCAATGCGGTGTTTTTGCAGGACGGCCTTCGCCTGTTCCAGGGTTGTGCCTACCGGAACCGTCACCAGCGGCTGCTTCGTCATCACTTCTGAAACCGGAATATCGAACCGTGTCTCAAATCGCAGGTCGCGGTTGGTAATGATGCCGACGAGATGTCCATCCTCATCGACGACCGGCACGCCACTAATATGGAATCGTTCCATCACCTGAAGAGCTTCGCGCACCGGTTTGCCCGGCAGGATCGTGACCGGGTCGACGATCATTCCCGATTCGGATCGTTTCACTTTGTCCACTTCTTCAGTCTGTCGCTCAATGCTCAGGTTCTTATGGATGACGCCGATGCCGCCCTGTTGAGCGAGCGCGATCGCCAGCGCGGCTTCGGTCACCGTGTCCATTGCTGAAGAGCAGAGTGGAATTTGTAACTGGATGTTTCGCGTGAACTGCGTGGAGGTGTCGGTCTCATTTGGTAAGACGTCGGAGCGAGCGGGCACGAGCAACACGTCGTCGAAAGTAAGACCTTCCTGAATGTCTGCGGAAATCATAGTGGCGTTATTAACTCCTTAAAGATGAACCAGAAAAAGAGATTGATAAAAATAGAACTGCCCGCGATTCGCGCGCGAGCAGTTTTGGGGAAAACATTTTGTCTGGGATGCGCTTGTGGCGAGAGTACCTGAAGACAGACGCACAGTTAGGTAATGAGCCGGAAGGCGAAGTTGGCGACGAACACTGATTACGAAAGCTAAACGTAAGTATCTCTCTCAAAATCCGAAACACGATGAACACCGGCAACAGTCTCACAAAAGGTCAATGCAGTCGGAGCAAGCGGCCTAACGAGTTGCGAGTTCGCTGCACGACGCTGCACCCAATGTACTACGCCCAGCGCCGCGGCCGTTAATGCGGCCAAAATCACAATCGCAAGCACGAAGGTCAAAACGGGCGAACGCGTGGCGGGCGCGTCGGTATAAACCCTTGACTGCAGCGGCGTGGTGGCGACGTCGTCAACCGGATTGCCCGAGTCGCGCATGTAGCGCGCGTAGCCGTCGATCGCTTCTTTTTCGTCGTAACCGACGTACTTTGCATAGGCTTTGACGAAGCTGCGATTAAATATCCCACCGGGCAAGCGCTTATAGTCATTCGACTCGATAGCTTCGAGGTAGTGAACTGAAATACGGGTTTGGTCTGAAATTTCGCGCAGCGGAATGCCACGATCTTCGCGTGCGAGTCGC
>JBKPNP010000817.1:0-2751 GCA_046732775.1 Acidobacteriota bacterium | reverse complement strand
GCTCGCCGCCGTGCACCGCGATTGTTGCAAGCGTGCTCTTCGAATCCGAATCGTCTTGATTCATCACGAAATTCTGCGGAAGGATGTTTAGGACGGGCTTAGCTTAACAAATTCAAGGGTGACGTGACAGACATTTACTGTCGGGGTTGTCAAAAGAAAAGGCCACCCTAGCGGGTGGCCCAATAACTCACGTTTCAACCGAGCTTGATTAAAGCGCCGGTACTCCCAAAACCTGGTTGAACTCCTTGTAGAGATCGTTGTAAGCGCGCAGCCGGTGTTCTAGTACCTTCGGCAAGTCGTCAATCTCATTTGCGTTGATGATCGCATTGACGTTGTTAAGAAACGCCGCATGATTATCCAGCGTGCGCAACTGTGGTGAAAGCAAGACGAAAAACACTCGGCGGCGCTGTGCTGGACGAAGAATGTTCACCTCGCGCGTGACGAATACAGCACCTTGCTCTACCGGATCAAACCGTGAATCCAATAGAACGAGGTCGAGGAGATTTTCGCGCATTCGGTCTACGGCTTGTCGAGTGTCAGTCGCAACAAATACCTGGTACCCGTTTTCGGAAAGATTGCGCGCGACGCTCTCCCGATTTTCCTCCTGGATGCAGATCAAAGCTTTGCGCGGATCCCACGCCGGACGGGCAAGCGATGTCTTGGTGTTGCGCGGTGATTGGTTGGCCAGCCCGGCAAGCAACTCACTCAATCTTTCAAGTGCATTATCCGGAGCGGCACCCGCTGCTTTCTCAGCGACCTGAAACAGCGGCGCCGGATTGGTTTCTTCAAAGCCAGAAGTATCAAGCGGCGCGCCTTCAGCCGCATTGATAATGTCTGGTTCGGTTGAGGCCGTCGGTGCTCCCGAGTCAATGCTGCTGTTGCACTTTGGGCAGCGGATTGTAAAACGACCGGCCGGAACTTTGGCTTCGTCGACCTGCAAGCGGGCGTCGCATTTTTGGCAAACAATTATCATGGCAACTATAGTTTTGTTCGTAAGTTTAAGAGAGACTATTCGATCATGCTCAGCATCGACCCGACTTCCGGAGTCTTCGAAAACGCCGCTCCAGCGCCATCCGGCTGAAGATAATCGTCACCGCCTGTCACTCCTTTTAGTTCAAGCAACAGATTGTTCGGGTTGGTAGCGAAAGCCAATCCGTCCTCCAGTGAGACGACACCTCTTTGCACGAAGTCCTTGATGACAGTGTCGAAGTCCTGCATACCGTCGAGCTTGCCGTCCTTCATTGCATCGAGAAGAGATTTTCCGTCGGCTTCACCGGCTTCAATGTACTCGCGAGTTCGGGGGCTCGAGCGCAAGATTTCGACAGCGGCGATACGACCGCGGCGGTCGGCGCGCGGAATCAGGCGTTGGGAAACGATGTAACGAAATGTCTGCGCCAAACGTGTGCGGATAACGGGCTCTTCGTTCTTTGGATAAAGACCGATGATTCGATCCACCGTCTTTGAAGCGTCGATCGTGTGCAAAGTTGAAAGTACTAAGTGGCCGGTTTCCGCCGCTTCCAGCGCGATCTCAGTAGTTTCGAAGTCTCGCATTTCACCAATCAGAATAACTTTTGGGGCCTGACGCAGGGCCGCACGCAATGCCGAAGGAAAATCCTTTATGTCGTGCCCAACCTCGCGCTGATTGATCGTGGAGTTCTTGTGTGAATGCAGATATTCAATCGGATCTTCTATGGTCACGACGTGGTAATGCTTCTTCTCATTGATGATGTCGATGATCGCTGCTTGTGTTGAGCTCTTGCCAGAACCTGTCGGGCCAGTCATCAACACGAGACCGTTTCGCAGTTCCGCAATCTCCGACAATTGGTTAGGAAGACCCAGAGATCTGATGGTCGGAACGTCCGTGGGAATCACGCGCATGACGATTGAATAGACGCCGCGTTGTTGGAAAATGTTGACGCGAAAGCGAGCCCGTGAAGGCAGTGAATAGCTGAGGTCGCTGGTGCCGGTGTTGGCAAGTTTTTCCGCGGCGTCAGGATTTCCCTGCATCAGCGCCATGGCAATAATTTCTGTCTGATAAGGCGTCAGTTTCTGCATCCCGAGCGGCTGCACCGGGGTCAACTTTCCGTTGATTTCGACCTGTGGCAGTTGGCCGACTGAAAAGTTGAGATCGCTGATCTTGTCAGACACGAGCAGCATTCGCTCGATAATGGGCGGAAGGTCAAAAAAGCTCATTTACGTTGGGGCTCCGGCGTGGATTTTTGACTGGAACTGAAGGAAGTCGGGAGGGCTGCCGCGGTAGTCGTTAGTGCGGCCGTGAGATTCTCGCGCATAACATCGCCAAACGCAAGAAAATAATGTTGTTCCTGCGCCTTGCTATGACCGCAGGATTTGAGAGAGTTTGGGATTCAAAACACGATTCCGATGCCAGATATCGCTAATGAAAGCGCCCCCATCGGCTCCGGCCGCGACGACCGCCTGGAGATTCTCCGCAGTAATTCCCCCGATTGCGACCAGCGGCCATTCTTCGCCGAGCGCCCGAACCTGTGCCAACCCGGAAAGGCCGACGGGCACATTCGACGACAGCTTCGTGGTAGTCGCGAAGATCGGCCCGATCGCGATGTAGTCGATCGGTAAGTTAAGAGCACGCGCGGCCTGGTCGACTGAGTGAGTTGAAAATCCGATGATGGCGTCCGCACCCAGGATGCTTCGCGCTGCCGACGGCGGCAAGTCGTCTTGCCCAAGGTGAACGCCGTCCGCCTTAAGCGCCAACGCGATATCTACCCGGTCGTT
>JBKPNP010000816.1:0-1026 GCA_046732775.1 Acidobacteriota bacterium | reverse complement strand
TCGCCGGGGGCATCACTATGCGCTTTGCGTGTGCCGGCCGAAGGCATGCCGTAGCCAATGACCGTCTTCACTGAAATCAGCGACGGTTTATTACCGACAGACTGTGCATCACGAATGGCCTTCTCAATTTCATCGAGGTCGTTGCCGTCGGCGACGGTCAACGTGTGCCAACCGTAAGCTTCAAATCTCTTCGGCACATCTTCGCTGAACGCGAGTTTGGTAAAGCCCTCGATCGTGACTTCGTTATCATCGTAAAGATAGATCAGCTTGCCCAGCTGCAGGTGGCCGGCAAGTGAGGCTGCTTCAGAGGCGACCCCCTCCATCAAGTCGCCGTCTGAGACGATGGCGTAAACGTGGTGATCGATAACTGAAAATGAGTCCTTATTGAACTTCGCACCCAGGTGCGCTGCGCCCATTGCCATGCCGACGCCGTTCGCGAAACCCTGACCGAGCGGGCCGGTCGTTATTTCAACTCCGGGTGTCATCCCATACTCCGGATGACCCGGCGTCTTGGAGTTGTACTGGCGAAAGTTTTTAATTTCTTCGAGAGACAAGTCGTAGCCGGTGAGATGCAACAACGAGTAGAGCAACATCGAGCCGTGCCCGGCTGACAGCAGGAAGCGATCGCGGTTTTCCCACTTCGGGTTGCGCGGATTGTGACGGAGGAAGCGATCCCACAGTACATAGGCCATCGGCGCCGCTCCCAACGGCAGACCGGGATGACCCGACTCGGCCTTTTGCACGGCGTCGAGCGCGAGCGTTCTGATTGTGTTAATGCAAAGTTGATCGAGCTCGGGTGTGGGTGTGGTGTTTTCCTGTTGCACTGGTGTGCTCATTTCGCAGGTCCTTGTGTGATGTGTCCGACAAACTTCAGTTTGTCGCTCTTAACGCAGGTTACGATAAGCTGAAGCTTGTCGAACATACAAACCAACTACTCGCCGTAGAGCTGATCATAAAGCTTCTGCTGGCGCTCCAGCCCTTGGCGATAGATCGCGTGACGGGTCATGTTTGGCTCAAAGACGGTTT
>JBKPNP010000815.1:0-1192 GCA_046732775.1 Acidobacteriota bacterium | reverse complement strand
GAACGCAACTGCTCTGGTGAATCATACCGAGATGGTGCTTCAGAACGAGCAGGACGGATGGGTGCAGCAAATGCAGGACGCGCTCGCGAAGTTGCGAGATAACCAGGCAGCAACTGCGGCAGCAAAGGAGGCGGCACCACCGGCTGAAGGCGAAGCACCCGCTGAAGGTGAAGTGCCGGCGGAAGGTGAAGCACCAGCCGAAGGTGAAGCGCCTGCTGAAGGCGAAGGAGCTGTCGCGGGTGATGCTGCTGTAGACAGTGCCGCGGGTGAAGCCGCAACGGACGAAACAACCGCAACAGCGGAATCAACGAGCGGCGAAACGACGGAACCGGAAGCGCCTGTCGAGGAGGAAAGCGCCGGGGACCTTGATTCCGCCGCAGCGGAAACTGAAGCTTCGGAAACGGACCCGGAGAGTGATGAACCCGCACCTGCCGGTGAGGGCTAGCAAATCAGTTATTACCTCAAGCGCCTTTTTCTTTAACTCGTTTTCAGATTAGCGAGATAGCGCAAGGCGCTGAGGCTGGGCAGGAAAAAATAGGCGCCGCCCTTGACGGTCACGAATCGCTCCAGGTTATGAACGCGCCTGCGCAACGGGTCGGCTTGCTCGGTGAATATCTCGTCACCCTTAGTCAAATTTCCAATCAGCGGATCAACCTCGCCGTTGAGTCCACCGAAAACCGGATTGTTAATCCAGGTCTGCTGTACAAATTCAAATTGTCGTTCGATGTCTGCGTTGAGACACAGGAAGTGAAGGCCCCGCGCCACGCCGTCGTCAACGCGCCGATCGTGCGGTCGAACTCCATACGATCTACCGCGCCGCAGGATGCGATGACGGTTCGCTGTGGCCAGTGCCGTGGCGCCGTCAGGGCCAATCGTGTCGCGGGGATTGGAACGTCGGATGTGCGATCCGATCGGGCACTTAAAACCGTGCTCGTCGGTTTCGCGATAGCCAAAGTCGTCGGCGTTGCTCAACGCCGGGTCATCTGCGTCGGGTGACAAGACCAGCGGGGCTCCGTTTTGCCAACGTCCAACAAACTTAGCTGCCAGTCGGTCTCCGGCCTTTTGATCAATTTGTCCGTCGAGGGTACGGGTGGCTTCGTCCAGGAAAAGGCAAAACTTCTTTACGTCTTGTGCCAACTGTCTAAAAACCAAATAAGTACCGTTGCGGCCAAGGTCACGTCGGGCGAGCTGG
>JBKPNP010000814.1:0-1465 GCA_046732775.1 Acidobacteriota bacterium | reverse complement strand
ACATTGAGCAAATAGACCGGCATCTTCGCCTTCATCTCTCCGAGGAATTGCGGCACCGCGGTTTTGATGTCCGCCAAATCATCGAGTGTGATGGCGATGAAATCGAGCCCTTTGGCGCGATAGTCGGCATCGATTTTGACGAGGTCAGGAAATTCGTCCCGGCAGGGGTCGCACCAGGTCGCCCAGTAGTTAACCAGCAGCGGGCGACTGCCGTCGCGCTTCAACAAGGCCTGCATTTCTTCAGCGTTGATAGCCTTCGCTGGAGACACCGGTACAGGTTTCGTAACCCCGGTTTTAGCTGACGCCTTACGTTGGGCCACCGCCGGCGAAGTCGTGAATAGACAGCCGCCGGCGATTAGCAAAACACTGGCTAGAGAAATGAAGAACGTTCTCATGAAGTCAACTATTCGGGACGCTTGATTGAACAGCCAAACGCATTCGCCGTCGTTTTGGGGACTGGCTTTCCGGCCAGCGTCGCCTCGAGTGCGTCGCGCAATTCGCTGGTGTTGACCTGCGTCACGTCGCGGCTGTTATCGATGCGGCCGTGATACAGAAGTTTGTTGCCGGCATCGAGGTAATAAGCTTCCGGCGTTCGCGTGGCGCCCAGTGCGTCGGCGATCTTGTTGCCGTCGTCCTTAAGAATGGTGAAGGTCAGATTGTTCTTGCCGGCGTGAGCTTTTACGTCCGCCGGGGACTCCGTCGAGTTAGCGTTGATGCCCACCACGTTCACCCCGCGGGCTTTGTAATCCTGCGCCAGCTTCTCCATGCGCTCGTTATAAGCATTTGAGACCGGGCATTGCACCGCGATGAAAATCAGCACCGTGCCGTTCTTGCCTTTGAGCGATGCGAGGGTGTGCGCGGCGCCACCAGCGTCCGGCAAAGTGAATTCGTTGATGGTGGAACCGATGATTGGCGGGGCGGGGATGTCGGCCACGATTGTTCGCGCATTTATCACTAGCGCTGTCGCGACCATGGCAATCAGCAGAGAGACGAAAGCAAGCTTTTTCATGGCTGGTAATCCTCCGAAGCCGTTTTTAAAAATTGAATTGAACAGAATGGGGAAACGGAAGCGAAAGATTATCAGCCGGTAATGAGGCGTGCAAGCTGACGAAACTTCTGGGGTTAACCTAATTGGAAATCCTCTGTGTAGCCTCTGTGTCCTCCGTGTCTCTGTAGTGATTATTCTGCAGCGGTCTTCCACCACAGAGGCACAGAGCACTCAGAGGTAACACAGAGAAATTAGTGCACCCGGGATCCGGTGCGCTGAACCAAAACAACCAACACCAGCAACGTCGTCGTGACCAGCGCCGACAGCAGACAGAATTGACAGAAGTGCCGGATCACAAATGCCTGCAGGTAAAACAGCCACAGCGTTGTCAGGAACATCACGCCGACAAGCACCAGCAGTAACTTGCCCATTCCTTTGTAGCCGAACGCCGCGAGCGTGGCGAGACTGAACACGGCG
>JBKPNP010000813.1:0-1665 GCA_046732775.1 Acidobacteriota bacterium | reverse complement strand
CAGCGATCATGAAATTCGCAATCAGATCGCGCGCGCTGTTTTCTTCGACGACCGCCAGCTCGGTGACTTTGCCCGCGTCGTCGACGACCGGTGACGACTGGATAGTTCCAAGCTCGAGCGCACCATGTTGTCTTCGCAGCTCGCCCAGGTCTTTCGCGCTCTCCTGCTGCAAACGAATTTGCTCTTCAAGACCGGGGACATTTCGCACGGCATCCGGCGGCGGCTGGTTCTCACCGTCGAGCCAATTGCCAATCGCACCGTACGAAAGTTTCGCGCGACTCTTCACCAGCGCACGATAGATGTCGATATTCTTAACTGTGCCGTCCGCCGCGAGCACCAGTTCGGTAACTACTGCGAGGCGATCTTCGTTCGGGTTAAGCGAAGTCAGATCGGTTGACAGCTCTTCGGGCAACATCGGAAATGTTTTGACACCCGTGTAGACCGACACGCCGTTTTGTTGCGCGTGGCGATCGATGGCCGAGCCTTGCGGAACGCGCGAGTCGACGTCGGCGATCGCGATCAACAGGCGGGTATCGCCGCCCGCCAACGCTTCAGCAACTTCAACCTGATCGAGATCGCGAGACCTGCTGTCATCAATCGAGGACCATAACAAAGAGCGCAAGTCGCGCGCGCCCGCCGTGTCACCGTCCTTGATCTTTCCAGTTTCGAGTGCCTCAACTTCCGCGCGTACGTCGGCGTCAAAGTCCGGATCGAACCCCGCTTCAGCCATCGCGTGTTCGGCGATTGCGCGCAGATCTACAAAGTTAGAACGCCCTTTTACTTTTGTCATATTGGTTGTGAAGTATAGCCGATAGTGCCGACTGGCTACGATTTTGGAACAACTTTGCACTAACATGATCGCAGTGAAGATTGAAGTCATCGTCAACAGCCGCTCTGGTCCCGGCCACGAGCCGGGCATGGCGGATCGGCTGGCAAACGCATTTGCGGCCGCCGGCGCTGACGCTCGAATATCACTGGCGGCGAGCGGCGCGGAAGTTTCGCGACTGGCGCGGGCCGCCGCAACAGGCAACGCGGATATCGTCGTTGCCGGCGGTGGTGACGGCACGGTGAACTCGATTGCCTCGGCAATTATCGATACCAACAAAACGCTTGCAGTCCTGCCGTTTGGCACCATGAACCACTTTGCCAAAGACCTGCTCATTCCGCTGGATTTCGACGGCGCGGTGGAAACGATTGTCGGTGCACACGAAGAGAAGATCGACATCGGCACGGTCAACGATCACATTTTTATTAACAACTCGAGCCTTGGTCTTTACCCCAGCATCGTGCGGGAACGCGAACGCCAGCAACAACTCGGCTGGGGCAAGTGGCCCGCTTTTGTCTGGGCCGCCCTCGGCGTTTTACGTCGATACCCGTTTCTCGATATTCAAATCGGCGTCGACGGCAGCGAGTTGCGCAGTCGCACGCCGTTCATCTTCGTGGGCAATAACGAATACGAAATGGAGACCCTGAACATCGGGCACCGGTCATGCATCGATAAAGGTGAGCTGAGTCTGTATATAACGAATCGTACCGGCCGTCTCGGTTTGTTACGCCTGGCTTTGCATGCACTGTTTGGCGGCCTGCGGCAAGACAAAGATTTTCTGGCGCTGTGCACTAGAGAAATTCGCATCGACACGAAGCATAAACGTTTGCGCGTTGCCC
>JBKPNP010000812.1:0-3693 GCA_046732775.1 Acidobacteriota bacterium | reverse complement strand
GATTGACCTTAAACCACAGTAATGCTAGCTTTGCGCCAGTTTTCACAGCAGTTTGCAGCGCGAAACCTGGCTCAGAATCATTAGTGGCAATAAACACACTACGGGCCGCGCCGCAATCGTCCAGAAAGCACCTGGAGAAGTTGTTACCCACATTGTGAGATAACACCGCACCTGCTTTGGATCTGATTCTTATCCAGTAAATACGTTTTGATACCTGGCCCGAATACCTGTACGCGTAGGGAGTTTCTAAAACTCCCGCGGTGGCAGTAATAACAGGAGTTCCATGAAAATCCCGCCCCGCATTTTTCTGCCCGCGGCCCGTAGCGAGGAGATTGTCAGCAGAGCCGTTGACAACGAATTGCTGATCTACGATCGCCGGCGCGACAAAGCACACTGTCTCAACTCGACCGCCGCCGCGATCTGGAAGCATTGCGACGGGCGCAGCACGGTGGGCGAAATTGCGCAGGCGATTTCACGCGAGACGGGTGTGGCTGCCGACGAGACAATTGTGCAGCTCGGGCTGGAAGAGTTAAGCAGGAGACATTTACTCACAGACGCGCCTTTCCAGCCCGCGCCGGTATCGCGCCGAGAAGCAGTACGACGCATCGGCCTGGGTGCGGCTATCGCTTTGCCAATTGTCATGACGATCACCGCACCGACGGCAGTGCAAGCTGGTTCATGTCGCGCCGGCGGCGCCAATTGTGGCACCGGCAGCCAGTGTTGCTCCGGTGTTTGCAGCGGTGGTTCTTGCCTCGGTGGTGTGGTTAATCCACAAGACAGAACCCGCAGGCGTTCGTAGTTCATTACTCAGTATTTTGTGCGCGGGAAGATCGCGCCGCCCCCAACAAGCCCGGGAGAAGTTATGGAACAATCGGTAAAAGCTTTCCTCAAAGCAAATAAACGCCAGCTGTTTGTAATCGCACTCGTTGGAATCATCACGTTAGCCGTTACGGCGACGGCGCTGATGCAGCGCGAGACGCGCGCCGACCGTGCTGAGCGCACGACCGACAATCCCGCCGCGTCAGCTCCAGCTCCCGAGATCCTGGCGCCGGATGCAATCACCGTTAGCACTTACCCGTTTACAAACTTCAGCGCAGTTTCGCTCGAAGATATGTCGAGCGGCACGACGCAGCTCGTGGCCGCGAATCAGGAAGATACAGCCTCGTCAGTTAACAACATCGGATTCGAATTCTGGTTTGATGGCGTGCGGCAGACGCAGTTTTCGGTAAACGCGAACGGACTGCTGCGGCTGGGCAGCGCCGCGGTCGGAACCACATCGGGCAACAATCTCGCGAGCATCACGAACATCCCACAAATCGCGCCTTACTGGGATGACCTGTTCACCGGTACAAACGGCAAGGTTCACTTCAAAGTCATCGGCAGCGCCCCGACTCGTAAGCTGGTCGTCGAATGGCAGAACATGCAAATTCCGCGAGTCGGCATCAACAATGCCGGCGCGGGAACGTTTCAATGTTGGTTGTTTGAAACGACCGGCGTAATTGAATTTGTTTACGGATCCGGCATCGCGAGCAACGCCGCGAACAGCGGTTACTCCGTGGGTTTTAGCACCGCCGCGGCCACGCTCGCCAGCGTCACCACCAGTGTGCCGAGTGTTGCTTATGGAACAGCGAACAACACCCAGACGAATGCGATTACGAGCGGCACCAAATACACTTTCACTCCGGTAACGCCGGCCAGTCCGACCGCATTGAACTTCACCGCGGTTACCCAAAACGGGATGACCTTGAACTGGACTGATAACTCGTCAAACGAATTAGGCTTTGCGATTTATCGTTCCGATGATGGTGGCGCCACCTACAACTTCGTCACGCAGGCCGCCGCTAACGCCACCAGCTCGGCGCAAGCGGGCCTACTGGCTGGAATCAACTATTTCTGGAAAGTGTACGCAGTTTCCGAGGGCGCGCTCAGCGCGAGTCCGGCTGCGGGCAGCAATTCGACCAGTCCGGCCGGCAATATTGTTTCAACCATCGGTGGGGGTAACTGGACTAACGGCGGGACGTGGGTTGGCGGCGTCGTCCCGACTGCAAACGATAACGTGACGATCGTGGACGGCTCTACCGTTACGATCAATAACACCACCCCGACGTGCCAGAGTTTGACGGTGGGCCAGGGCACAAGCGGCATTCTTGAATACACCAATGCGCCCGCGAGTACATTAAGCGTCACCAGCAACGTCACGGTTATGCCGGGGGCTGCGTTTACGGCCGGCACCGGGACGTTGACGACGCATATCTTGAATATCGGCGGCAGCTTCTCCTCAATCGCCGCCGGTAACCTAACGGTTGACGGCACCTTCGATTTGAATACCACGGCCGGCGTGACCACGAACTTCCTGGGCGGTTCGAACGGCACCGTCTCCGGAAGTGGTCCGACGTGTGATTTCTGGGCGATCAACGTCACCAAGGGTGCGTCCATCAATCAGATTCTCGATGTTACGCGGGTTATCACCACGAATGCCCCCGCCGCCGCCGCCTCGCGCTTAACCGTAACCAGCGGCACCTTCAAACTATCGAGCGCCTCCGTGATCACGCCTTACTTCGGCAATCAAGCTATTTCCGCAGTAGCCGGCAGGCTCTGGATCAATAACTCCGCCGCCTCCATTCAGTCGGTTGGCGCGGGGGTGTCAGCAACCGGAAGCGGTTCGCCGACGATCACCGGCACGCTGCAGGTGGACGCAGGCACCTTCGCATACGGGCAAGGCAACAATGCGATGAACATCACCGGTACTTTGATCATAGGTGGTGCGAACGCAACCGTGAACATGTTTGGACGCGTCACCACTGGTGCGTCGGCTACTTTCACGATGACGGCAGGGAACTTCAACGTCGACCCGCAAAATCAAACAGCGGCAGCGGCTAATGATGTTTTTAATCTCTCATCCGGTTCGATCGTGAGCTTCACCGGCGGCACTGTAACAATCGTCGATCCGAGCGCTAACAACGCGGCGCTGGCAGATACTGAGTTTGAAGTGGGCGGCACCAGCGGCGCGAAAAACTTCGCGGGCTCCACGGTGCGCTTCGGGGACGGTGCGTCCTCAACGTCGGGGAACGCGACCAGCGGTGGGTTCAGCATTTCGATTCCCAGCAATGTGACGCTGGGTACCGTAGTCGTTAACAATCCGGCCGGCACCAACAGAAACCTGCGAATCAGCAACGCAGTGAGCGGCACTTGCAACCTGTCTGCGCTTACAGTGACGGCGGGAACAATAAACCTGAATGGTTTCCTGTTGACCTTGACCGGAGACATCGCGAACGACGGCACGATTAACGGCGACGTGGCGAGTTCGGTGCTGAGTATGATTGGAACGACTCAGCAAACGATTTCCGGTTCCGGAACCTACACCAACGGACGGATGCGCGGGTTTACAGTCAATAACACTTCCGGAGCGTCTCCGGCAGTGAACCTTAACCAGAACGTTGCCGTGGCTACGGCGTTGAATCTGACGTTTGGTTCGCTTGGCGGCAGCGGAACACTGACTCTCGGCGATTCCGGCGGTTCAAGTGTTTTGACCACGACCCGCTCGAGCGGGAGCTTGGCGAATGTGCCCGCGTTTAATCTCTCGGGAGTAACGTACAACGTCACTTACAACGCACCTTCGCCAGCCGCCGTTACCATAACCGGGTCGGAACTTCCCGCGGCAATCAGCGGAACACTCACAATCAATAATTCGAA
>JBKPNP010000811.1:0-10848 GCA_046732775.1 Acidobacteriota bacterium | reverse complement strand
CGCCGCCTTTCGCTTACCCGCCGTATTGTAAAACTCAATCTCGGCGGCATAAGGCTGTATCTGTTCCAGCATTTGCGCAGCGTCACCGACTATAACGATCGCCGCCTCGTCCACCTTCACATATTTGTTCGCAACTTCCTGGACCTGCTCGGTCGTCACTGACTGAATCTGATTGCGATAAATGTCAAGGTAGTCTTCAGGCAGGCCAAACATTTTGATCTGCACCAACTGATCGATGAGACCCTCCTGCGTTTCCAGCCGAATCGGAAACACGCCTGTCAGGTACGACTTCGCGTCCGCGATCTCCTTTTCGGAAACAGGTTCTTCGCAGATGCGATCCAATTCGTAGAAGAACTCCTTCAGGGAGTCTCCGGTGACTGCAGTTCTCACTTCTGCCGTCGCGCGAAAGGTCCCGGCGGTGCGCCGCGCGTCCAGGCTCGAGTAAGCGCCGTAGGTGTAACCTTTCTCTTCGCGCAGATTCATGAACAGTCGTGACGATGCATTTGCGCCGAGCACGGTGTGCATCACCAGCATGGGAAAATAATCGGGACTGGTGCGTGTAAGACCGCTATTCGCAATGACGATGTTTGCCTGCGCCGATCCGGGCCGATCAATAACGTAGGCGACTCGTGAACTACGGACCGGCGGAGCAGGGAACTGGTCGGTGCTGACTGAACCCGGTTGCCAGCCGCCAAACAAGTCCTCAACCTTTTCCAGTATCACTTCCTGCTTCACGTCGCCGGCCACAAATAACACGGCATTGTTGGCGACGAACACGGAACGGTGAAATTCAACCAGGCGGTCGCGGGTAGTGGCGTCAATCGATTCAGGCGTCGGCGCAGCGACGTGATACGGGTGTTCACCAAACATCACGCGCGCTACAGTTTCACCTGCCAAAAACGACGGCTGGGCTCGTTGCTGCTTGAGACTTTCCTTGGTGTTCTGCTTTGCGAGTTCTACTTCATTCTCCGGAAAGATTGGGCGTAGGCTGACGTCGGCAAGCAGCTCGAGTATCTGATCGCAAAAGACGGCGAGCGACGAAGCAGCCACAGTTGTGTAATCAGAATTCGCGCCGGCTTGCAGGGTCGCACCGAGACGCGCTACTTCATCGGCAATTTCGCGACTGGTTCGAGTTTCAGTTCCTTCCGTCAGCAGACCCGTCAACATATCCATGAGACCGGGCAGGTCGGCCGGATCGTGCGCGTCACCGGTGCGCAAGGCCAGGCGATAACTGACGAGCGGTAAGCGCGTATCTTCAACCACGATCACAGTCAGGCCATTCGGCAGAATTGTTTCGTGAGTAGTCGGAAGTTTGATAGCACGCGCCGGCAACGGTGGCGGTGGTTGCTTGAAAACGTCTGGTTGTGAATTCATCTGTTAAGAATTGACGGTCGCTTCAGGTTGTTTCGACGGATCGGCCGGCGGTTGCGGCGAATCAATTTGGCCGTTGTCCGATGTCAGTGGACCGGTCGGTATCTCCGGTTCTGCCGGGGGTGTGGCAGGAACCTGGGGCGGCGGTGCGGTTGGTTGCATTGGCTCGCCGGGGGGTTGGGACGTAGCGGCGGCGATTTCGCCGGGTTCATCGGCGGCAGCGGCGGGAACAATATCGAGCACTACACGGTTCTCCACGTCAAGATATCGTTCTACCGCGCTGCGAATCTGTTCGGGCGTGATCGCCAGATACTGATCGAGTTCTGAATCAAACAGCGTCGGATCACCGTCGTACAGTGCGTATTCCGCCAGTCGCTGAGCGCGGTACATCGTGGACTGGCGGCCGCGAACTACATCGTTGCAAAGCGAGTTCTGCAGTTTCTCCATCTCCTCGGGAGACGGACCTGAAGTTCGCAGCGAACGAATTTCGTCGAAAATCTGTTCGCGAATCTCAGCGACTTCTTCGCCGGGCTTTGGTAAAGCGAAAATGTAGAGCGCAGAAGGGCCGCGGCGTTCGTCAATACCGCCTTGAATCGAAACCACCGACTCATCGCCTTTAACCAGTTTCTGATAAAGACGAGAACTGTCGCCCTCGAAGATCAGATCCGCTGCCAGTGACAACGCGTAAAAATCCTGAGTGCGACGCGGTGGAATTTTCCAGCCGAGCACGAAAGCCGGCGCCGGCGCTAACTTGTCGTCGTAAACTTCCGAACTCTGCGCCACGTCTTCAGGTTCACTGACATCCACAGATGGCGGCGTAGGCTGGCTGGGGATGCCTTCGAAGTATTTGCGCACGAGCGCCGTTGCTTCCTCGCTTTCAAAATCGCCGACGATGGTCAGCACTGCGTTGTTTGGAGCGTAGTAAATCCTGAAGAATTCCTGGACGTCCTCGATCGTGGCGGCGTCAAGATCTTCCATCGACCCGATAGTCGAATGCGCGTTCGCGGGGTTCTTAAAAATCAGCTCGTTGATTCTCAGGAATGCGTTGACGTAAGGCTGATTGTCATAGCGCAGACGCTTCTCTTCCTGAACTGCGCTGCGCTGGTTATCGAGATTTTCCTGCGTCACTTTTAACGAGCGCATACGATCGCTCTCGAGCCACAGCGCGAGGGGCAGATGACTCGCGGGAAGCGTTTCGTAGTAATTGGTACGTTCGGTCGAGGTAGTGCCGTTCATCGTGCCGCCGGCGTTGAAGATGTATTGGAAGTGCGCGGCTTTGGGGACGTTCTCCGAACCCTGAAACATCATGTGTTCGAACAAGTGCGCGAAGCCGGTGCGGCCAAACCTCTCGTTACGAGAACCGACGTCGTAGTAAAGCGCTAAAGAAACAACTGGTACCGCGTGGTCTTCACACAGAATGACGCGAAGACCGTTTGAAAGTTTGAATTGCGTGATTGCCGTTCCGGGAAGCTTAACTCGTTCGGACACTGTTATCTCGATTCGTGAGTTACTTTGAGAAACGCCCCCCAAGAATGGGAGGCGCCAACTCGACGTTTGAATTACACAAGGAGGCGATCGCGATCAGGCAGGTCTTTCGTTGACCATGCCCCGCAGCTCAGCACGCAGCCGCTCGATTTCGGCCAGCTTCTGTTGCACTCGCTCGAAAAGTGCCGATTGCGTTTTGATTCCTTCGTCGATCAAAAAGCCTGCAGCTTCGGCGCGACTGCGGAAAATTCCCGCGGCCACGAGCTGGTCGACTTTTTCCTGAGCGGTTGGTGAAACTTTAACTGCAACCACGTAATCATCCTTGGCCGACATCGCTCGTTCAATGGTGCGGCTGATGTCTCGACCGATCGCGCTGAGCGATTCGGGAATGCGCGAGGCAATGTCTCGTACCGAAGATGCGGCGCGCGTACGCTCGTCGCCTTCGCCTTCGGTTTCATCATCGCGAAGCATCAAATCGTCCACCGTCTCCGGAGCGCTTTGTTCTTCCTTCTTAAAGCCACCGCTTTGATATGGATTGCTCATACTGAAAACTCCTTAAAGCCCTAAGCTATTACTCGTTTCCAAATACGCTTTTATTCTGGGGAAGTTCATTCTACGGACGCGCTTTGAGGCCAGTCAAGCGAGCCGCATTTTTGATAGTGCTCTGGTTTGGTGTTGTAACGCAAACTGTTAGTTTGCGTGCGCGTTGAATGCCATTCACTCATCGCAAACTGACAGTTTGCTTTACAAGATTCGGGCACTACCGCATTCTTCATATCAGCAGAGCATTGCAAAGTTGTCGCTAATAGGGAAGTTTCTTTCAGCGCCCGGCCGATTACAACTTTATAGGTGACCCTCACCTTGCCGCGCTCAAGGCCATTCGTTAGTATTTGAATCGAAGATAAGCCGCCGCCAGACCCGAGCCGTACAAAAACTTATTAGCTTCCGACTTAAGGGGTTTTTGCAGTGAAAAAGATATTCTCGCTTGTATTAGTCACAGTGTTCTCACTGACACTGAGTCTCCAACCGTTAGTTCTCGCGCAGCAAAAAACTCAGACGACAATAGGCGGCACGGGGGCGCCGCGAATAGCCGGCGGCCCGGCGGCCGGAACCAGGCGCAGCACGCGCGCGAACTCCGCGGCCATACCCGTGATCGAACGCGACGTCGACGAAGCGCTGCGAGTGATCCAGGAGAATTACGTTGAAAGTGAGAAGCTGGATTTCAACACGGTATTTAAGTCGTCGATTATCGGCATGCTGCGCTCACTCGATCCCCATTCAAACTACTACGATCGAGAAGAGTTTGAAGAACTAAAAACAGACCAACGCTCTGAATACTTCGGCATCGGCGCTTCGATCCAGAATTACATTCTGAACGATCAGGCTGACACGTTTATCACTGCCACTTTCCAAAATGCGCCGGCGGCGCGAGCCGGGCTGCGATATGGAGATCGGATCCTTGCTGTAGATGATATGAAGGCTACGGGCAAGACTTCGCTGGAAGTGCGCGACAAGATTCGCGGTCCACGCGGGTCGGTAGTGACGCTGACTGTCGAACGCGCTGCCGATAAGCGTGTGCGAACGGTCGAGATCGTTCGCGACGTGGTGCCGCAACCATCTGTCCCCGATGCCTACATCCTCAAGCCTGGCGTTGGTTACGTCGACATGACGCGGGGCTTCAACTATTCGACCACCGAAGAACTGCAGGACGCTTTGGATGCGCTGCGGGCGAGGGGCGCCAATTCGCTGGTTCTCGATTTGCGAAATAATCCGGGCGGATTCCTTGACCAGGCGATTCAGGTGGCCGAGGTCTTTCTACCTTATGGTCAACTGATTTTGACGCAAAAAGGCCGAAACGGTTTGCGCGACAACACCTATCGCTCGCGCAACCGGCAGGCGAATCCGATTCCGTTGGTCATACTGGTGAACGAGAATACAGCGTCAGCCTCAGAAATCGTGGCCGGCGCCATGCAGGATCACGATCGCGCGCTTATTGTCGGACAAACGAGTTTTGGCAAGGGTCTGGTGCAGAGCATCATCCCGCTGGAGTATGGCTCGGGTCTGACATTGACGTCTGCGAAATACTACACGCCCTCTGGCCGGCTGATTCAGCGCGACTATTCCGATAGCAGCTTTTACGATTACTACACACACGGCGGTTCAAGGCGGCTGGACGAGAAGACCGAGGTAGCCAAACCTGCGGGCCCGGAAAAGAAGACAGACCTGGGCAGAACGGTTTACGGAGGCGGCGGCATTGAGCCCGATGAAGGTGTCAAACCGCGAACGATTACTCCGTCGCAGCGCCGCTTGTTGAGCCCGATTTTTGGGTTTGCGCGCGAGTTGGTTAATGGTCGTATCCCTGCGCTGCCTGACTACACCGTGCGCGGCGGCATCAGCTTTGGCCACGAGTTACAGCCGGCCGATTTCCCGGTCACGGACGCGGTTTTGAAAGCTTTCAAAGATTTTGTTGCTCACGATTCCTCTTTCAAGGGACTCACGCCGCTGATCGATCACAATCGTAACTTCATCGAAGTGCAATTGCGCTTCAACGTGATCACTGCAGCGTACGGCCGCGTCGCCGCTGACCGCGTTCTAGTTACTACCGACGATGAGCAGGTAGCCAAGGCTGTGGATGTATTGCCACGCGCTCGCGACCTCGCCATGACCTCGCGTCGTTCTATACAACCCTGACTGATCAGTTTGGCCAAGCGCGTCGGAGTGACGTGAGGTTAGTACCACCTGCGGCAGCGCGTGGCTTTCATGTTCTTCTCAGCGTTTCAAGTGTAAAACAGAGTCTTGCGTCTAAAACCCGACTGTGCTATGGTGCGCAGGCAAGGGAATAGATGAGTCGTACACCAAAATCGCTGATTAACACTGAAGAGCTCGGACGGGCAATTCGTCGCCGGCGCGAAGAGCTCAATCTCAGCCTGCGCGATGTAGCGGATCAGACGAACGTGTCGGCGTCAACGCTCTCGCGCATCGAGAACGGTACCGGCAAGCCGGACGCCGATAACATCGCGCGCTTGACTGGCTGGCTTGATATGCCGCTGGAAAGAATTCTTCATCACGGGCGCGATGATGCTAGCGACGCCAAGGCCGTAGTTTACTTCCCACACGAATCGACGCCGGAAATCGTGGAGGCTCATCTCCGCGCGGATCGAAACCTTTCGCCGGAAACCGCGGATGCCCTCTCGCAATTGTTTCGCGTCGCCTATTCTCAGTTTAGTAAAAACGAGCCGGCGTCAGGCTCGCGCAAGCGACGTTAAGTCCTGGCCGTTTCCACGGCTATAATCCCAGACATGACCGAATACGATTTGCCGCCCGGTGCGAAATGGCGGCAATTTGAGCTTTATGCCATGGGTTTTCGCGATTTTGCGGGCATACGCCCGGACGTGGCGCTTGATCCTTTTCGGCTCGCCGGCTTCGCTAACCTTTTGGTCGTTGCGTTTGAAGATATCAAGGGGTTAACGCCCGAGGTGCGTGAGCATTTGCTCGGCGACGCTTCGGAGAAATGGTCTGGCGGCGCTTGTTCGGTGCCGCTGCCCGACGGCAGAAAAATCGTAATACTGAATCCGAATCACGGTCGCATGCGTACGAACGCGACGTTGATGGAGGAAGTGTCGCACGTATTTCTGGGCCACCGACCGAGTCGTTTAAAGGTAGTTGCCGAGACGTCCAGCGGCCAGGCTGTTTCGCGTGAATATAGAAAGACTGACGAAGAGGCAGCCTACGGCACCGGTGCCGCGGCGCTCGTGCCCTTTGCTGCATTGAAGAGATCGGTGCTCGAGGGACGCTCCGCGATGGAGATCGCGAAACACTTTCGCGTCAGCCGTGAACTCGTCGAATACCGCATGAAGGTCACACGTTTGTGGAAACTCTATCGCTCCGCGCGTGCCGACAAATAATCCGGACAACGGTAGTGCCCTAGATTTGTAAAGCAAACTGTTAGTTTGCGATGAAGGAATGGCATTCAAGGCGAACGCAAACTGACAGTTTGCGTTACCACAGCAAAACCAGGGCACTGCGGCTGACAACAAATGCTTCATGCTTTCTGCATTCAAAGCTTATAATTGCAGGTTGATTTTTGGGCCAAACTGCTAACAGCGCGAACGGCAATCATGAGTGAACAAATCAAAGAGCTGCGCATGCCGGGTCTGACCACCACGGACAAGCTGCGCATGCTGCTCGACATAACCAAGAAGATTAGTCGTTCACTCGATCTGCAAGAGGTTCTGAACCTCGTAATGGATACGCTTGATTCGTTGATTCCCTACGACGCTGCCGGAATATTCGTTGTGAGGTGTGTCGACAACGCGATTCCCGGCACAACCGAAGAGCCGTGCGTATTCGAAGCTGAAGCAGTACGCGGCTACGACATTGAAGAGTTAACAAATCTTCACTTGAAACTGGGTGAAGGATTGATCGGGCAGGTGGCGCTAACGGCCGAACCAATAATCTCCTCGGACGTGCGGAACAATCCCAACTACATCAATGCCCGCAGTCAGACACGTTCCGAAATGGTGGCGCCGATAATTTCCAACACGGAAGTCATTGGTGTTTTCGATCTGGAGAGCGACGAACTCAACGCCTATTCGACCGACGACCTCGAAGTCTTGATGCTGCTTGCCTCACAAGTCGCCATCATTATCGAAAAGGTGATGCTGCATGAGCATCTCATTGAAAAGAAGCGGCTCGAAGGTCAGCTGGAAGTCGCGAGACAGGTCCAGCTGGAGCTGCTGCCTGCTAAGGATCCTCAACTCGAAGGTTACGACATAAGCGCTTACAACTTTCCCACCGAAGAGGTGTCGGGCGATTACTACGACTGGGTGCGCATCTATGAGGATCAGATCGGTTTAGTAATAGCTGATGTCTCCGGGAAGGGCGTGCCGGCGGCTTTGCTGATGGCTTTCCTGCGCGCGAGTTTGCGCGCCGCAACTCACATCGGCTACTCCCCGCACATCTCGATGGCGAAAGTAAATTATTTGCTCTGGGAGTCGATTGAACGTAATCAATTCGTTACTGCTTTCTACGGCATTCTGGATGTAACTAATCGCACGCTGACTTACACCAACGCCGGGCACAATCCACCAATCCTGCTAAAGCCAAACGGCGAAATACGTTTTATGGAGCGTGGCAGCGTGCCGCTCGGCATGTTCCGGGACACTCGTTACCACGAGTATTATTTGACGACTGAACCTGGCGACGTACTTGTTTTGTATACGGACGGCGTGACCGAAGCGCACAACCTGAAGGGCGAGGAGTTTGGCCGCGAACGTTTGGCGCAGGCGGTCAAGCAGCATCATCAATTGAGCGCGCGGGAGTTAATTGCCGCGTTGCACACGCAAGTTCTTGACTGGACTGAAGGCGGCGGCGCCACAGACGACGTGACCTTCTTTGTGATTAAGGCGCTGTGAGATTAGTTCAGCTAGTGGGCGGTCACAGAACAATGCGCGTGATCGCCTCCGGGCGCAAGCGGTGCTCGGTAGTCGCCGAAATCAAGAGTAGTTTCTGATTGTGATAGCGCGTAGACGTCAAACCCGTAGGCGTCCAGGTGGTCAGCCAAATCATCAGGTGAAAGCAGGTAGACGGCGGGCGGGAAACCTGCCTCGGCTCGAATTTCGAGCAGTCGTTCCAAAACTTCCAAGGGGGCAAAACAGCTAATCGGGTCCCTATAAGTTGCCATTGTTCAATGCCTCCTTCACCCTACGTTGATCTGGCAGCGTCACTTCACTGCCAACCTTTGATGTTCGAAGCGCGCGGGAAGTTGGAACTTTAATTCGCGCTCGCTTCATCAGAATATCTTTGACGTCCGACAGCGAAAAAAGTTTCAATTAGAAAATGAGCAACCCCATCACGCCTGACACTCAATCAACTGCTGGTCAACCGCTTAACTTTGTCGCCGTATTGCGGCAAATGCTCAAAACTTCAAGCAAAGTTAGCGACCTGATCTTCTCGCCGGGCAGGCCGCCGCAGATAGAACTTGCCGGCAAGCTGCAACCAGTAAACGTTCCCGGCCTCGAAAAACTTACCCCGGCGCATACCGCGGGAATGGCGAAAATCATTATCGGAAATCACGCGAGTGCCGCGGAAAGTCTCGAAAAAACCGGTTCAGCTGACGTTTCCTTCAGCGCCCCCGGCGAAGCGCGGTTTCGCGTAAACATTTTCAAGCAGCGCGGCACACACGCGATCGTCATGCGCGTAATTCCGACCAATCCGCCCAGCTTCAGCGATTTCGACTTGCCGCCACAACTCAAAGAAATCGTCGACATCAAGAACGGTATCGTGCTGGTTACCGGCCCCACCGGCAGCGGCAAGAGCTCAACGCTGGCAGCGGTCATCGATCTGATAAACGAGACGCAGTATTACCACATTGTTACCATCGAAGATCCGATCGAATTCCTTCATGGACATAAAAATTCCACAATTCACCAACGCGAGCTGCATTCAGACACACCTAGTTTTGCTATTGCCTTGCGTGCCGCTTTACGACAGGCGCCCAAAGTGATCCTCGTCGGCGAGATGCGCGACCGCGAGACAATTGAAGTCGCGTTGGAAGCAGCCGAGACGGGCCACCTGGTGTTGTCAACGCTTCATACCATCGATGCGTCTAAAACGATCGATCGCATCATCGGCGTGTTTCCGAAAAATGAGGAGCGTGTAATTCGCACGCGTATTGCCCAGTCGTTCCGTTACATCGTTTCGCAGCGTTTGATTCCTCGTCCCGACGGAAAGGGCAGAGTCGCCGCCATTGAAATTCTGAAGTCAACGATGCGCACACGTGAATACATCGAGAAGGGCGAGTCGGAAGGCAAGTCCCTTATCGATGCCATGGAACAAGGCGATCAAGACGGTATGCAGACGTTTGACGGCGTGATCGAAAAAATGGTGCGCACGGGCGTGCTGACGCAGGAAGCCGCGATGCCTTACGCGACTAATGCGGGCAACTTGCTTTTGCGTCTCGGTGAGATGGGTGAAGCTCCGCCTGAGACACCGGCGCCAAAAGAAGAGTCGATGCTTGATATGATAGAAAGATAGTCGTAGGCTACAATCAACTAGTTTGCAGGCAGATTGAACGTTTGCGGTCTCCCCACAAGTCCAGAACTCTCCAAAATTATCATGGTGTTGGCAGTGCCTCGTCGCATTTTCGCTTCAGTGTTTTTGCAAGTGCTCCTCGCTGCGTTTTGCCTTGGTCAAACATCGACGTCGACCAAAGGCGTGCAGTTTGAATTTCCCGCGGGAGGGGTGCTGCGAATCGACAACCAGTTTGGCAGCGTGACCGCTGAAACCTGGCCGGAAAAATTCATTTACGTCACTACTGACGAGCAGAAAACCGGATCGCGCGGCCCTTCCGTCGTTATCGAAAATAAACCTCAGTTATTTGTAGTGCGGGTCACGCGCCGACCTGCGGCGCTTCCAACGCCCATCGCCCTGACAATCAAGATACCGGAAACTGCAAAAGTAGAAATCTTTACTGGCGGCGGCAGCGTTTCACTGCGCGGTCTACCGGCGGCGGCGACAATCAAATCCGGTTCGGGCGATGCGCGGGTCGAATTCATTGATAGCGCCGATGCAAATATCGTCGCGCGATCTATCAAAGGGAACGTGAAGTCGGAACTGCCCGGGCTGCTAAGCGACAACGGTCGCGTGGTTCAGGCGACTCTTGGCAACGGCAAAAAGACGCTGCGAGTTAACTCCGTAAGCGGCAGCATCAATCTCTCATTGGCAGAAGCCGGTTCAGGTTCATCAACCAACGGGCCGGCCACCAGCGAAATCGAGCCTCCGACCAGCGTGAATACTAAAGCGGCAGGTACACCCGCGCCCCCGATTGATGCCCAGGACGTCAGCGAAGGCGACGTAGTCAGAGTCGATTCACAGCTGGCAACGCTCAACATGAGCGTGATCGATCGTGAAACGAACCGCGGCGTCGTCGGCCTCGGACAATCTGATTTTCGCCTGTTCGAGAACGGCGTAGAGCAGCGCATCCTGCAGTTT
>JBKPNP010000810.1:0-3679 GCA_046732775.1 Acidobacteriota bacterium | reverse complement strand
ATCCGCCGGTCTATCGGCCGATCCAAATAATCAATCGGCACCACTGTGACCGCGTTTGGCACGGCGAGGTTCACCAACTGGGTTGGGGTAACGCTGGCCTGCGTCAGGTAATACGGCTGCCAGTTCTGATCGTAGTAACGCGGCGCATAAACGTCGCCGGGGCCGAGCGGCACCCAACCGATCTGGTTTGGATCATTGAACGGAACAAAAGCGACGAGGGCCGGCGCATATGACGGCGTGGTGTTCACCGTCTCCGGAATCCAGTACCACTGATTGCCGACGTTGGCCCAACGGCCGTAGTGATAAGGCGCGTAGCCCCACGGCTCACTCGAAACCCAGGTCATGCCATACGGGTAATCGTTCACCCAGTAACCCTCCTGATACGGAACCCAACCGGCGTCAGCACGAGGCCGCCAGGCGTAACCGTAACCGTTCAGGTTCTGCCAGTCGCCGTAGTAGTCGAGATCGTAGATGCCCGGGATGGCCGAGCTGACATACTGATAGCTCGGATAGTGTTGATAGGGATCGTAGTAATAAGGATCGTTTAGATAAGCGTCGTAATTACTGTAACGGCCATCGTAAGCATTCGGATATTGATAACGGTAATAGTCGTCAACGAGGTAACCAGCATCGTCGCCGTTCAGTTTTGAAAGCAGGACTTGCGCTGCGGTTTGACCGACGAGCGTTAATATCTCACCTTTGCTGATACGGCCAGATCCGCCGAGGCCGACGACCTGCGCGATACCGCTCAACGCCGACACGAGCACGCTGCCATTGTTGTCGAAGCCGACGTTGTAAAGGCCCGGCTGTTCGAAATCAACCGCGCCGTATGGCGTGCCGACTTCAAACAACTCACCCGGCCTTAAATAACCGACGTCGAAAATTGCCGAACCATCGCGTAGCGCGAGTTGCGTACGCTGATCCGAAAGCTCCAGCACATCCAACTCCGAATTAGGATTTAGACGCGCGAAGTTGCGGCCGGAAAAAGCGAGCGACGTGCGCGCGTTATCGCGTGTGTAGATGTGATCGCCAACCGAGAATGGTTGATTAATCGTTGCTCGCGTCCATTCCGCGTCATCAAGACTTTGGACGTTAGGATTTAAGGCGTTACTCAGGGCGACATCGCCGTCGATGCGTTGAATGCGCGCCGCGTAGGGTAGTGCAGCTGCCTCGGTCTTCTGTTCATGCTTTAAGTAAAAGGCGACTCCCAAACCCGCAAGCACTGCAACCAAAACGGCCACCAGTGTCATGTGTGGCCAGACTTTTATTTGACTCATTATTGCTAACCTCCTTCGATCCGTTCAGGCTCAATCCGTCCAGATTACGGATCGCAATACCACGCTGCCGAAATATGTCGTGGGGTAGGCGGGCGTCCAACCTGCGCCGCGCCGAAGCTCATCGTTTGCAAACTGTAGGGTTCGATTCATTGGACGCCCGCTTTCGTAGAACTCCTGGTATTTCCTCAGCAAAATTCGCAATCACTATGCCGACAGGAGGGCGATCGAGATGCGGAATCAAGCGAAAGGGAGGTTTACTTGGGGCGGGCGCGACGCGACACTTGTTCGTTACGCGATCGCAAGAATTTTGTAAATGAAGCGAGCGGTGATCAGGAAAATGCGCGGCTGTGCCGAGCACACGTGTGCGCGATATGGGTTCGTGTTCGTACCCATTCAGGGCATGCGTTTCGTTACTTGATCGCGACCACCATCGAATCAGGCCCGGCCAAATGTTCGACTCTTGTCTCGCGGAAACCCGCTTCGCGCAGCCATGCGGAACAGTCTTTTCCTGAGTAGTCGAATCCGCCCGGCGTTTCGATCAGCATATTCAAGCTCATGATCAATCCAAACGGGTTGTGCCGGCGCTCGTCGTCAATGAGTGCTTCGAACACGATCAGCGCGCCGCCATCGGGCAAGGCGGCAAACGCTTTGTTGAGCAGCATTCGCTTCTCTTCCATGTTCCAATCGTGAAGAATGTGGCCCATTGTGATCACGTCGGCGCTGGGCAATGGCTCGGTGAAGAAATTACCGCTTTGAAACTGCAGACGATCGCTGAGGCCATTCGCGGCAACGTAATCGTTGAAGATTGGTTCCACGGCGCCGAGATCGAAATTAACCCCACGAAGGTGCGGATGACTCAACGCCAACTGAACCAGCAGGCCGCCCTGAGCGCCGCCTACGTCAACAACTGTCTGATATTTGTCCCAGGGAAATTTCTGAGCGATCGCCTGCGACGCTGCCATGCTCAGACCCGTCATGGCGCGCAGGAAAAGCTTCAACCGCTCGGGATCGTTATAGAGACTTTCAAACAATCCCGCCCCGCCACCCTTCACTTCGTTTTGCGGCAGCCCTGTTTTCAACCCCTCCGTGAGGGAGCCCCAGAAGGGATAGAGTCGCTCGTTCGCCATCTCGAGCATCCCGCCGAGGTAAGTAAGTTTGGTGCGATCGAGAAACATATCGGTCGCCCGGGTATTGCGATAGATGCCGTCCTCGCGTTCAAGCATGCCAAGGGCAACTAGTGCATCGAAAAAGTCGAGCGCGCTGCGGGGATGAAGTTTGAGACGCTCTGTAAGGTCGGAAGCACCGAGCGGCGACTTTGCGAGTTCAGTGAAAAGGCCGAGTTCGATCGCGCTCAGCAGCGTCTTCGAGCTGCAGAACGCAAGACCAAGCTGCATGATGCTGTCAGGCGTTACGGTCGGTTCAGTCAAGTTGTTTACCTTCCTTTGATGTAATCGCTCACAATTTTGTCTTGCTCCACTTACCACCGAAGGTGTTGGCTAGTTTCAGCCCAGGGTTTCCTACCCTGGGTCAATCAGCAGCATTGAACGCCTAAATATGAAGGAGTTTCATCAGTTCTTTCACTCCTTCAGAGTCAAGAGGATCTTAAACCGGCCAGTTCTCCCAGGTTAGGAAACCCTGGGCTGAAGTGAACGAACTCCTTCGGAGTTAATCCAACATCGAATCAAACCCCGAGCAGCTTCTTCAGCCGCACGATCTCGAGTTCACAACGCGGCGCCTGGCAATCGCTCACCAGCGCTTCATACTCATGCAGGCGCCGCATCGCCTGCTCGTGTTTACCTGACGCAAACAGCGCCTCCACATGCAGCGGCCCTAACCACAGGCGGCTGACGCGCGAAGTTGCATCGCCGAGCAACTCGAGTATCTCGTCGCATAGTCTCAGCGTTTCCGCGTAGTCACCTTTCCTGAAGTGCATGTGCGCGAGGCACCGACGCCCTTCAGACCGCGAGTAGAGAAGTCCTAGAGTTTCAGCCGCGTCGTAGTTCTCGTGCGCTTCCTTAAACGCTTCCTCAAAACGTCCCAGGTCCGCGAGCAATGTTGCCAAATTTCCCTTTAACAGCAGCCGCAGCCGTTGCTCTCCAATCAGTTCCGCGAGGGCCATGCCTTCGCGAAATTCCTTCTCCGCCGGTTCCGGCTGGCCCAGCCACACGTACGACAATGAAGTGACGAGATAGGTCCACGAATGTCTTTCGCGGGAATGAAGGCGAGCAGCGATTTCGCGTTCGCGCGTGGCATAGATCAATGCTTGCTGGTAGTCGCCGGCGTTCATGCAGTTCTCACCGAGAAACTCATAACCCATCGCCTGCGCCAGCGGCACATTGTGCGAAATGCCGAAGTCGACCGCTTGCTGTGCCCACACGTTACCGTCCGTAAAGCGGCCAAGG
>JBKPNP010000809.1:0-7460 GCA_046732775.1 Acidobacteriota bacterium | reverse complement strand
GGAAGCAAACGTCCAACGCGGCAACTACTTTCGCATTTGGAAACGTGAGGGTGGGCACTGGAAGGTTGTTACCGACCTGCTGGATCCAGTGGCGCCTCCAAAAAAGAATTAGCGCTCTTCAATGCCCTCAGTAGCTCTTATCTGCACCGCCAACCGCTGTCGCAGTGTCATGGCTCACGCGATTTTTGTTGCCGAAGCGCGGCGACGTAACCTGCCGGTGGATATTTATTCCGCCGGCGTTTTTGATTTTAGGGGCCAGCCGCCGATCAGCGACACGACCACGACCTGCGCGTCTCACAACACGCCGGCGCCTGAAGATATCGCAACGTTTGTAGGTGACTTACCGCTCGAGTCGATCACTCGTTTTCTGGTGATGGAGCAGATGCACGCACGCGAGTTGATTGAAATGCATGGCGTTGATGAAGCTCGCGTGAGTTTGTTGGGCGAGTTTGATCCGAAAGAGCGAGGTTTGGAGATTGCGGATCCGTTTAGTATGGGCCTGCCGGTTTATGAGCGGTGTTACAACCAGCTTCACGACTGCATCGTAAATTATCTGGAGACTTTTGGAGTGCGGTGAGCTGTCACCGCTTTCTCTTCGCGACGGCTTGACGCCGCGGATCGCGCTCCAAAAGCAAAGCTGCGACAGGTCGCAGCTTAAAACCAAAGCGGTGACAGGTCACCGCACTCCAAAAGTCAGGCGCACTCTCAAAGTTACGGATTATCCCTACCGCCGCGGCGCCCGCGCATTCGTTCTCGTCCCTGCTGAAACTGCGTCCACTGTTCGGGCGTCATCACTTTCTGCAAACGCTCATCTGCCTGGCGGCGAATCTCTATCACACGCGGTTCCGATTCTTTTCGCAGCGTCTGTAACTGTTCGCGCGTGTCGCCCAAAATTTGATGCACCTGTGTTTTCTGATCGGCGTTCAATTGCAGCGATTCAAGCAACTGCTCGAGCCGGCCCTGACGCGATGCTTCGGCGGACCCGCGACTAAATCGCTTGTAGGCGTTCAGCGTAAGCGCGCCGGCGGCAAAGCCCAAAACAAATATCAGAACTGCCGCGCCCCGCACTTGCCACTTACTTTTGTTGACGGTGTCCATTCTTGTCTCCCTTACCGCGCCGGCTCTTCATCGATGCCATAAATCGTGGTTAGCAATTGACCGTCTGAAGCATCTTCGAGCTGGGCCGTCTGCCCGAGAATCACTTCCTCAGCCGAATAACCGTTCGATATCTGCTGCGAGGTGATCTGATTTTCGGGGACCGCGAACGTAAACACGGCCAACAACGCGACCGCCGCCGCCATGGAGGACGCTAGTGCGCCGGCCGCTCGCCAAACTCTACTGAAGCCCCAGGAATTGTTCGCCGCCTGCCGCTCTCGTAGTGTGGCCAGAACGCGCGTGTGGAAAAACGGCGGCGGCTCAAACTCGAGCGTGGCGCGCTCCTGCAACAGCAGCCGCGACAGTTGTGCGGCTTCGAACGCACTGAGACAACCTTCGCAGTCGCCCACGTGAATACGAATCGTCACCAGATCGTTTTCACTTAGTTCCGCGAATGAAGCGTTTTCCAGCAGGCTAATAATGTGTTCGTCTTTCATGATGAAAACTCCTCGCGTTCGTGCCGCCTGCGTCCTCGTGCCAACAACTTCTCCACTGCCTGGCGCATCTTTCGTCTCGCGCGAAACGCCTGTACCTTCACTTTCGATTCCGACCAGCCGGTCAGTTCAACCACGTCCTTGACCGAGGCTTCTTCGCCGTCAATCAGCGTTAACACCAACTGGTCGTCAGCGGGCAATGTTTGCAACACGCGTCCGGCCAAATCCGCTGCGACTAAGCTTCGTTCAACCGACTTATGCTGAGCGGCGGCTTCAGCGGTCAGGTTAGTGTCGAGCCAATTCGTTTCGTCGGCGGATAGATCAGACAAGGTCAATTCTGGTCGCCGCTTGGAACTGCGCAGCAAGTTGAGGCAGGTGTTGGTGGTGATACGCGTCAGCCAACCTTCCATTGAGCCACGGCCTTCGTAGCTGCCGAGCTCGGTAAACGCCTTCAGGAAAACTTCCTGCGCCGCCTCTTCCACCAGACTTCGTTGTCGAAAGAACTTGGCCGCGAACCTGAATACTCGCGGGCTATATCGCCGCATGATTTCTTCGAAGGCAGACTCATCGCCCTCACGCGCCGAGCGCGCCAGCTCCAAGTCAGAGTCGTCTTCATAACTGTGTGACAGGAAGCTGCCCCTCGTCGAAAATTTTTGTAGCTGGGAGCGCTTACGACGTCTGCGCTCCCAGCTTCAGCTAGCCCAGCTTACTGAACTTTGCGCTGCCCGTGATTGGCTCTGTTCGCCTTGAACTCGGCGCGCTTTTGTTCAATCTGTGCTTTCTGTTCCGGCGTCAGAATCGCAAGCATTTCCTGACGCATTTTAAACTGCTCGCCCATCAGTTTCGCCTGCAGGCTGGCTGACTCTTGCAGTTTCTGTGTGGCTAAACCTTCGTTGAACGTGCCACCTCCGTTTGCCTGGCGCAGTTCCTGCCGCTTGGCGCGGAGCTGCTCACGCAACGACTGTGTACGGGTACGAAAACTCTGGCTAATTTCCTTCATCTTAGCCTTCTGATCGTCGGTTAGGGTAATGCCGCGGAACATCATGCCACGCATGCCGCCGCGTCCGCCCCTGAAACCACGTCCTTCGCCGCCTTTGCGATCGCCCTTGTTCCAGCCATGACCACCACGGCCGCCATGGCGTTCGCCGTTGACTTGCTGGTTGTCCTGAACGGCTGTGGTTGACTGCGCGAAAGCAATGGGCGCGGCTAAAGCAACGGCCGACAGGGAGGCGATAGTCAGCGTCTTAAACTTTCCTAATTTGTTCATTTTGTCCTTTACTCCTGGTTAACTAAGTTTTCTGAATGGAGCGCCGTTATCAGCCTCCGACTTGAAAGACACTCATCCGAGCCAAACGGTTACACTCGGCTTTTCGGCTCCGCCGTCGGATGTGCGGAAGGCCTCCGGCCTTCCGAAGGCAAGGCTGCAATTGGCGGGCTGCGCCCGCGGCCAGAACCTCGCGCATCGGTAGAGCGCGGATTCGCTCAACCACCAACGTTGACTGGAACCGTAGCCCTCCATAACTGTCGGGCTACCGCACCGGCGTAGACGACGCGTTACGCCCAAGTCGCTCCTGCCCTACGTGGGAGGGGTCGTAACATTGCGAGAGGCGGCGCGGCATGGGGCAGTAGCCCGACAGTCATGGAGGGCTACGGTTGCATTCAACGGTGCAGCAATTGATTGAGCGGGCACGCCAAAAGAAGTCCTTAAAAACTCCTCACAAAGTTGTAACCGACCGCGCGCCCGGCGTGTCTATTCTTAAGTGAAACAAACCATTACCAAAGTCACCCCAATCGCGCTTTTCGTTTTCACCTTTTTCATGGGATCGGCCTTTGTGAATGCCCAAACACCAGCCGCAGCTTCCGTAAACGCAACGGAGAAGATTATTTCCTTATCCGACCCGAGCGAAGAAAGAGCCGAGCCCTCAACAAATCTCATTGAAGCGACGAAGGAATACCAGGCCAGCAGCACTGAGCTGCTCGCCCTACAGGAAAAAGAGTTAACTAAGGCGACCGCCAAATTGGAAGATTTACGCGCGCTCGTAGCTGACGGGATCGTCGCGAAGGCGACGCTCGAATCGGAAGAACAAAGCGTGGCGGCATTGCGCACCCGGTTTGAAGCTACGCAAAAGCAGATTGCGGACTCCGAGAACCGCATATCGCAAATTAAGGCCGAACAGGAACTGGCGAAAAAGCGTGCCGCCTCGCCGGTAAAACTCGTGGCCAAGGCTTACGTGCCATTTAGCAGCAGCGCTACCATCCTGCGGTCGAGCGGCGCCGGTTCATGGTCACTCGGCGGTCTCGGCGACGTGCAATCATTCTTCCAATCTAGTTTCGGTCACTCGCTTCCAACCAGCGCGGTGGGTCAGTCAGCAACGCACAACCGGCTTAACTACGATCACCGCAACGCCGTTGATGTGGCACTGCATCCGGATAGTGCAGAGGGAAGGGCGTTGATCGGGTTTTTGCAGTCGCGCGGTATCCCTTTCCTCGCGTTCCGCGGTGCAATTCCCGGAGTCGCCACCGGCCCACATATCCACATTGGCAGCCCTTCTCATAGGCTTTCTTAGTAAAACCCAGAAACGCCCGCGGATATGGAAACTCTCTTGAGTTTCTGTGTCCGCATTCTGTTGTAACCGGAATAGCGGTTGCAGTGTCTAGCTTATTGACGTTGAAGTAAGTACTGAAATTGAACAAATAAACAGGTGCAGAGCATGTCGAGCCAAACAATTAAAGAACGTCTTCCCGTGGCTGGTCGTATACCGGGCACATCTACCGTTAAGACCAAGTGGATTAACCTTGGCTGGACGAGATCATTAACCAAAAAGCATCTGTTAATCGGCGGTGCAGCACTGGCCGTGCTCTTGATGGCCGGTCTTTATTTTTGGCAGAACCAAAGCAGCGCTCCTCAATACATGAGTGCGAGAGTTGAGCGCGGCAGCCTGCGAAACACAGTGACAGCCACCGGCACGCTGCAGGCCGTAACCACGGTCCAGGTTGGCAGTCAGGCTTCGGGAACTATTTCGGCTCTAAACGTCGACTTCAATTCTCCAGTCAAACAAGGGCAGGTGATTGCCCAACTCGATCCATCAGTTTCCAAGGCTCAGGTAGATCAAGCTCGCGCGAATTTGCAGCAAGCGCGTGCGAGTTTGCAGCAGTCGATTGCCAGCGTCGCTGGTTCACGCGCGGGCGTCAGCGATGCCAACGCAAAAATACAAGCAGCAAAATCAGCCGTACAAAACAATCAATCCGGAGTAACGAGCGCGCAGGCCAATGTGGCGGTACTCAAAGCGCAGCTCGACGATGCGCTCGCTTTTCTTAAGCAGCAGGAGTCTCTGACTAAGAGCGGTGTGATTGCGCAGCGCGATTACGATCTTGCGAACACTGCGTACAAAACTGCCGAAGCGCGTTACAACCAGGCGCAGGCCCAGTTGAACCAGGCGGTGCTCAGTCAGCAGTCTTCAGCGAGCTCGGGCGTCGCGCAAACACAGGCACAGATGCAGCAGTCGCAGGCGCAGGTGCAGCAGTCGCAAGCGCAGGTGCAACAGGCGCAGGCGCAAGTGCAGCAAGCTGAGGCGGCGTTGCGTCTTGCTGAAGTCAATCTTGCGCACACTACTATCACTTCGCCAATCGACGGTATCGTCGTCTCACGTGACGTGAACGTGGGACAGACTGTTGCGGCCAGTCTTTCGGCGCCGACGCTGTTCACGATCGCCAAAGACCTGACACAGATGCAGGTAATCGCGAACATCGATCAAGCCGACATCGGTTTGGTAGAGCAAGCCAAGTCGGTGAAATTTACCGTTGACGCGTTTCCCGGTAAGGAGTTTGAAGGCGCGATTCAGCAAATGCGGCTCAATCCGCAGAACGTGCAAAACGTAGTTACTTACAACGTCGTGATCGACGTCGCGAACCCCGAACAGAAATTGAAGCCCGGCATGACGGCGAATCTGACGATTACGATTGATGAGCGGAACAACGTTCTGAAGGTGCCGAACTCGGCGCTTCGTTTCACGCCGACCGATGCTTCGGGACAGCGTTTAGGTCGCTCCGGCGGCAACGGCAACGGCAATTGGAATGGCCAGCGCGGCCAGCGACAACAGCAGGCAGACGGCTCTGCAGCCGGCGGCAATCAGCAGGGTGGTAGTCAGAGCAATTTTGCCCCGCCGAGCGCTCCAGTGCTGCAAGGACAAACGCGAGTTATCTGGGTGTTGGGCCAGGACGGCAAACTGCAATCGCGACGGATTAAAGTCGGACTGACCGATGGCGCCTCCACCGAGGTTGTCGAGGGCAATTTGCAGGAAGGCGAAATGGTTGTGACTGGCCAAACTCTATCGAGCGCCAACAGAACTACCACAACTAATGCGGCGCCAGGCTTCGGTGGCGGTCAGCGAACGGGCGCTCCAGGCGGCGGCCGACGAAACTAAACGAGCGCAGCAGCTGGGAGCGCAGGCATCTTGCCTGCAATGAGCGCGCAGCGCGAAAAAGCGCACAACGGAGATTCGATGTCAGCAGCACTCTTACTAGAACCCGAAGTTGCCGAGCAAACGGTTGTGGCGTCAGAGTCGCAGCCGGACGCTCGCACGGTGATCCAGCTCGATCACATTCACAAGACCTACACGATGGGCGATGTGGACGTGCACGCGCTGCGTGGTGTTTCGTTGACAATTCGTGAAGGCGAATTCGTCGCCATCATGGGCGCGTCGGGTTCGGGGAAATCCACCACCATGAACATCATCGGCTGTCTGGATCGTCCGACGCGTGGCCACTACGTGCTCGACGGTCAGGACGTTTCGGAAATGTCGAAGGACGAGCGCGCGGACATTCGCTGTCAGAAAATCGGTTTCGTTTTTCAGGGGTTCAATTTGCTGTCGCGCACTTCCGCTTTGGAAAATGTGGAGCTGCCGATGTTGTATGCAGGCGTGGATTCGACGCAACGAAGGCAGCGCGCAATGGATGCGTTAGCAGCGGTCGGCCTGAGTGGACGGGAACAAAACCACCCGAATCAGTTGTCAGGCGGACAGCAACAACGTGTGGCGGTGGCACGCGCGTTAGTGAACGATCCGGCTTTGATACTCGCCGACGAGCCAACCGGAAACCTCGACTCGCGCACGTCAGTCGAAGTGATGGAAATCTTTCAGCGCTTGAATCGCGAACGCGGCATAACACTCGTGCTGGTAACGCACGAGCCGGACATTGCCGAATACGCCAAGCGAGTAATCGTTTTCAAGGACGGCAAGATTCGCAAGGATTACCAGGTTGAGAATCCGCGCGATGCTTCGGAAGAAATGAAGAACTTACCGCCGCCGATCGAGGACGACGAAGATGAGGACTGATTACCTGCAGATTTCGCGGATTCACAGAGCGCGGCGCGGCGTTGCGCCTGGAGGTTGCAAGGGGGTTACATGCGGGCGCCGCAGCACTGTTTTCACGATCTGTGTATCCGCGAAATGTGTAGGTAAGTAAAGAAGATTATGGATCTCTCAATGATCATTCGAGTGGCTTTTCGCGCGCTGGTCCGCAACAAGATGCGCGCGATCCTGACGATGCTGGGCATCATCATCGGTGTCGGCGCCGTGATCGCGATGGTTAGTATCGGCCAGGGTGCGCAAGCTTCTGTCCAGGCGCAGATCGAAAGTATCGGGACGAATTTGCTGTTCGTGAGCGCTGGCGCTCAGAACGTCGGCGGCGTCCGCAGCGGTACAGGCGATACCGGCACCAACACGCTGACCGTCGAGGATCTCGAAGCCATCAAACGCGAAGTGCCGAGCGTGGCGATGGTCTCGCCGACGGTAAATTCGAGGACGCAACTCGTGTCCGGCAACATGAACTGGAACACAAACGTCCAGGGAGTCAGCGAGCAATATCCGGAGG
>JBKPNP010000808.1:0-2911 GCA_046732775.1 Acidobacteriota bacterium | reverse complement strand
GCAAAGGATTCGCGTGAGTCTCGTGATAGCCGCGATTCGCGTGGCGGTCGTGACCGCGGACGCAGCTCGCGCGGTGACACCCGTGGCGGCGGATCGAGAGGTTCAAGCCGTCGAGATCGGCAGCAACCGGCGATTACTGATCTGCTGCGCGAAGGTCAGGAAATATTGGTGCAGATCGCGAAGGAGCCAATCGCTAAGAAAGGCGCTCGCATTACTTCGCACATCGCGTTGCCGGGGCGTTTTCTGGTCTACATGCCGACCGTCGAGCACGTTGGCGTGTCACGAAAAATCGAATCAGATAGCGAGCGGCAGCGTTTGCGCAAACTCATCACCCTGATTCGCGGCAGCGAAGACATTCCGTCGGGCGGCTTTATTGTGCGTACGGCCGGCGTTGGTATTAGTGAAGCAGATTTGCGCGAGGATGTGCGTTACCTGGTGCGCACCTGGCTGGACATCCGCGCGGCAGCGGAGAAATCGAAACCGGCTACTCTGGTTCATAAAGACCTGGATCTGGTGCAACGAATTCTGCGCGATCAACTATCGGATGACTTCGCTGCTATTCGTGTCGATTCGGAAGAAGAGTATGAAGCGATCGTTGAGTTCGTAAATCGCATTCAACCGCGAATGGTTAAGCGCGTGAAGCTCTACACCCGCGAACAGCCGATTCTCGAAAGCTATGGCGTGCAGGCGGAAATCGACAAAGCCATCAAACCTCGTGTGTGGCTGAAGTCTGGCGGCTACCTCGTCATCAATCAAACCGAAGCCCTCGTTGCCATCGACGTCAATACCGGCAAGTTTGTTGGTCGTGGCAGTGGCCGGCTGGAAGACACGATTACGCGGACGAATTTGGAAGCGGTCGACGAAATCGTTCGACAGATTCGCCTGCGAGATCTAGGCGGCATCATCGTGCTGGACTTGATTGACATGGAGGAACGACGCAACCGCACACGCGTTATGAGCGCGCTGCAGGACGCCTTGCGCGGTGACAAATCGCCCACCAAAGTTCTGTCATTTAACGACTTCGGTCTCGTTATCATGACTCGCAAACGCGTGAAGCAGTCGCTGGAACGAACGCTGTGCGCGCCGTGCAACTACTGTCAGGGCGCCGGGCTGATCAAATCGCCGCAAACGATTTGCTACGAGCTTCTCGAAGAGGCACGCACGCTGGCGAAGGCGATGAATGGTGGTCGCAAGAATCGTCAGGCAACGCTGCGGATTCATCCGGAAGTCGCCAAAGCCTTACGCAGCACCGAACGCGATGTCTTGAACGAGATTGAGGAGTATCTGGGACCGGTCGATATCAATAGTAGCGATCCGACCGTGCACCAGGAACAGTTTGATTACGCGTTCATTTAATAAAGTTCCGAGTTTCGAGTTTAGAGTTCCGAGTTGTTAATCCAACTTCGGAGCTTGAAACTCGGAACTCGAAACTCGGCGCTTGAACTCGAAACTCTGAACCCGGAACTATTGTAGTGGGCAAACTAGGAAACTTTTGGAAGACGATGCTTGCGGGCGGCGCGGGAATGGCCGCGCTTGCCGCTGTCAACGCCGCGATCCAACGCAACGCCAGCGAGCCTGACAATAGCGCGCTCGGTGGTTCGGCGCATTTGTTCTCCTGGAAACACGGCCGGGTATTTTACAAAGTCGCGGGTGTGCAGAACGCAGGGCCGCCGCTGGTCTTCATTCACGGCGTCGGCGCCGGTTCGTCGAGTTTCATGTGGCGCAAAAACTTTGACGACATTGCCAGGACTTTTCGAGTTTATGCTTTGGATCTGCTTGGCTTTGGCTTTTCGGATAAACCGTCAAACGCCTCTTACTCCGCCGATCTCTACGTTGAACTGATTACGGATTTTCTTCGCGAAGTTACTGGCTATCCGGCGAACGTCGTTGCCAGCTCACTGGGTGCGGCTTACGCGATTCGCGTAGCCGATGAGCATCCGGAATTGGTGAAGGCAATGGTGCTCAATGGGCCAACCGGCTCCGACACACTAAGCCGCCGACCTGGTATGGCCGGCGCCGCGTTTTATGGACTGCTGCAATCGCCGGTGCTCGGCACTTCGTTCTATAACGTGATGGCGAGCGAGCGCAGTATTCGTGATTACGCGCGCGACAATTTGTTTTACGATCATCGCCGCGTCACCGATCGCCTGGTCTCGAATCTATACGCGTCCAGTCATCAGCATGGCGCGCAACACGCCATCGCTGCTTTTCTGTCGGGCTATCTGAATACCGACACGCGCGCACCGTTCGCGCGATTAACGCAGCCCACCGTGCTGGTTTGGGGAAAACAAGACACCACTACTCCGCTCGATCAGGCGTACTCACTGGCTCAGTCAAATCCGCTCGCGCGTGTCGAATTGTTCGACTATTGCCGCATGATGCCCGAGCAGGAAATGCCCGAAAAATTCAACGCCCTAATCCACGATACCTTCCTCGCTCGGTCGATCGCCGCAGGTTCTGATCTCTAATTTCTGCCCCAAAACAGTCAAAACAGGACTTCTGGAACAATTTGATTGACCTTCCAGACAAGATGGAGCAGAATTCAAAAGTCTCGAACGCTCATTTCGAGATTCCAATCGGCAGTAATTCCGCATTAACTTCTAGCTTGAAACTTCGATAAACCAGATCGGGTTTCGCACATCACTCACCGAATTGTCTTTGGATCCAAACTGCTTTCGACAGCGGTTGTCGGTTAAAGACGCCCCAACTTCGTGGTTTCGGATCCGACCCACGAGTAGAACAAGGATTAATATGGAACAACTCCCACGGACCGGCCTCGACGCTCCCCAATTTAGTTCAAACCAGCTCAACTCAAACGACAACGGCCCTGACGACCGCGAGAGCGATTCGGGCTCGTTCATGAGCGATTTCGCCGAGGCGACGAATGATCTGCTGATGGCCGAATCGGCTG
>JBKPNP010000807.1:0-1717 GCA_046732775.1 Acidobacteriota bacterium | reverse complement strand
CTCCAGTCTCGCCGTCCCGTCAAACTTAACCCCAGACACGACAATGCCCCACAGGGATTGTTGTATGGGCCGAGTGGGGCAAGAACCGGAAAGCTCCGGATCGCTTATCGTCGGAAGCGGTGCGTACGTGTCACCGTGGTTACTGTAGAGAGCCCCGTATTGGACTCTGCTCTGACCCTTCCCCGAGTATTAGGGGCGACCAGCACAGCCTTCCTTATTCTATTTTCAAGTGAGCTCAGTCTAGGCTGCGGGCGCGGACGGTGTCAAGGTTCAGGTTGACCGCAGGCGAAGCGTACAAGCGATTGAACGCCGCCATTTTTGCCCGCAACTGTCGACGTTCCAGATCATCAGAGGACGAGTCAGTGACTCGGGTTTCGTTACCGCAAATCTTGAATTTCTGTTACGAGGATTCGACATCTCACACGACAGCCATTTGCCAATCAAGACTGATCGACATAGTCTAAGTATCGCAAACGCCAAACTCCCAAATCTTGTCACCTCCTGATCCCAAATCATGGAAATCTCGCTGGCCACCCCCAAAGAATTTAGCTTCAAACGAACAGTTATCAGCCACGGTTGGTGCGAGCTGCTGCCGTTTCAAATCGATCGCGATAACTGGCTGTTGACGCGGACGCTCGATCTCGGTGACGCGCCTCCGGTGACCATCACCATCGCCGAGGCGAAGCGCGGCGTAACAATTAATACTTCGCGGCGATTGCCTCAAAGCGCATCAAAAAAAGTCATTAAGGACGTGCGCCACATGCTGCGGCTTGATGACAACATCGAACAGTTTTACAGCCTGGTCGCCAACGACACCGACTTCAACTGGATTCCCAAACAAGGCGCTGGTCGCCTGCTTCGTTCGCCCACGGTCTTTGAAGATTTGGTTAAGATGATTTGCACAACAAACTGCTCCTGGGCGCTCACCGAAAAAATGGTTACCGGCCTGGTTGAGAATCTGGGACGCGAAACTAACAAGGGTCGGCGAACTTTTCCCACGCCCGAAACCATGGCGCTGATGCCAGTGACGTTTTATGTCAACGAAGTACGCGCGGGTTATCGTTCCGCCTACTTAAAGGAACTGGCAGACCGCGTCGCTGCCGGTGAGCTTGACGTCGAATCGTGGTTTCAAAGTCCACTGTCAACGATTGAATTAATCAAAGAGATGAGAGGCGTGAAAGGTGTGGGCCCGTACGCGGCGGAAAATCTCTTGAAACTTCTGGGACGCTACGACGGTTTGGCGCTCGACTCATGGACGCGCGCCAGATTTTTTTCGATCCGAAACAACGGCCGCAAAGCCTCTGATAAAAAGATCGCGCGCTACTACTCAAGGTTCAAAGAGTGGCAAGGTCTCGCCTTGTGGTGTGATGTGACGAGAGATTGGATGGAATAAGTTTCAAGTTCGAAACGCAAACTCAATCTAAAGTTCAACGCGTAAGTGAGACGTGGCTTCGCTGCAACGGAGCGAGATGTTTAGAACCGGTGTGTTTTCAGTCCGCGGAGCGGACAATCAGCGTGAAGCCTGGGGCGTGAGCCCCAGGGAGAAACGCAAACCTATTGATTGAACCCGCGAAGCGGGTGAAAGCCACTCGTCCAAATGATGCCGCTACCGCCTCCTTTCGCGGACTGAAAGCAAAGCAATGCGTCAAGAGTTATTAGACGCTATAAACATGTCGCTCCGCTGAAGCGACGAAAGTTTCAATTGGAAATCCGTCTC
>JBKPNP010000806.1:0-3885 GCA_046732775.1 Acidobacteriota bacterium | reverse complement strand
GTCTCTCGTTCGGCGAGCTGTTCGGTTGTCGCGTCTGCGTCTGGCGGCGTCGCCTCCGCCCGGTCAGCTGTGTGCGCGCCAGTCGCGAGACCGACAATCGCCCGGCGTCCGAGACTCATATCGATATAACTAATCAATGATCCGCGCGGAGACTGTCGTTGCCCGTCCAATGTGTCGAGGGCATCTTTGAAACGCTTGGCCTGGTCCTGCGAACCAAGCCTGACTTCGATATGCGAATCTTCGCCGGCTAACTGTGCACGCACGTCCCGAATATCCATGACGTTAACTTCACTGACGCGCTCGGAAAGTCCCGCAGCTTGCCAATCGCGCTGCAACTCAACAAACTTGGCGACCCGCTCACGATTCTCAGCAGCCGCGCCCTGTGGATCGTCTTCATTCAAGCCGCGCATGAAGAACGCCGGCATCTGATCAGTTGGCAACATCTCACCGAGCAACACCGCGTCCTCATCGATCCAACGAAACCGTCCGGATGCCGTTCGTACTACCGCACGCGGCACACGCTCCGTTATGCGAACGCGAATACCATCAGGCAGCACGCGCGACACCACGGCTGTTCTGACCCACGGCAGCTTTTCGAGTTTGGCATTCAACGCCTTGACGTCGGCGTTCCACACTCCGGTTTTCTCTACATCCTTGCGAATGATTGCCTGGACTTCGTCCGCCGGTACACGCGAAGCACCCTGAACTTCAATGTTGTGAACCTGGAAAAAACTCGCCGAGGCGGCGGCACGATAGCCAGCAAACATCAGCACGCCCACCAGAATCGCAACTGCTACTTTTAAAAAGATTGGCACGTAACCAACGACCGATCGCAGCCGCGCGATAAATGCCTGGCCGCCGCTCTCCCGACGCGTCGGCCGCTGCGTAGCCGCGGTGGAACGACGATGGCCGCCGATACCGCTGCGGTTGCCAACTTTATGTGCGATGGCTTGCTCTCTCACGTTGGTTCCTTTCGATCTGACTCAGCAGTTGCTTCGTCACCTTCCTCTTTTTTGGACGGCCGGTTTGCCCGCCACAATTCAACTTCATACTCGAGCTCGATCCCGTGTTCGCGCTTCACTCGCTCCCGCACTTCTTCGGCGAGCGCGAGCGCGTCTTCAGCGCGAGCGCCTTCGCCTTCAGTGACGATAAAGTTCGCGTGCACAGGCGAAATCACTGCACTACCGCGCCGCGAACCTTTCATCCCCAATTCATCGATCATCTTTCCGGTGCCGATGGTTGCGGCTGGCGGGTTCTTGAAAAAGCAACCCGCTGAGCGTGAACCATGCGGCTGCGTCGCCAATCGACGCGACTTCGCGTCTTCCATGCGCGCGCGAATTTTTTCCGGATCGTCCGGCGTCAACCGGAGCGTAGCTCCCAGCAACAACTCGCCTTCGCGGAACGAGGTGTGCCGGTAGTTCCACTGAACATCGGCGCCGGGCACGTTAACTACTTTGCCCTCTCGCGCAACCCGCACCGTTTCAGTCACGGTTCCAATTTCGTGACCATAGGCACCTGCATTCATCCAGAGCGCGCCGCCAACGGTGCCGGGAATTCCACCCAGCCCTTCAATGCCCGACAAGCCTTGTCGCCCAACCTCGATACATAACCGCGGCAACGAATATCCCGCCGGCACTGACACGCGCTCACCGTCAAATTCGAGTTCGCCTTTCAACTCCTTAAGGCTCAGCACCACGTAATGATGATCGCCGTCATCCGCGAGAATGTTGCTCCCCGAGCCAAGCGCTCTCCAGGCGATCCCCGCCTGATCCATTTCGTAAACGAGCGCCGCCGCCTGCTCTTCCGTTTGCGGCGACAGTACCCAATCAATCGCGCCGCCAACTCGCAGACTGGTTAACTCCGCGAAACGTTTGCCACGTTCGGCGCGGACTCCTAGACGCGTCGCGATTTTCTCGAGCGCTGTATCTCGTGCCTCAAATTCTTTTTCGTCGTACATCTCAGCCATTGAAATGCTTGCCGTGTGGTAACCGCGGACGGTTGCGCTTCAGTCGTCGTATCAAACCGTTTTCAAATCGCCCTGCTCACGCAACAGGCCGATCAATTGATCACTCACGCGGCTCACCGTTCCTGCGCCGAGCGTCAGCACCAGGTCTCCGGCTTGAACGTGATCGCGCAGCACTTCGGGCGCATTTTCGAGCGCGCCAACGTAACGAACATCCTTGTGGCCGAAGCGCTTGATTGCGGCAGTCAATGTTTCAGCCGTCGTTCCTTCGATCGGATCCTCGCTGGCCGCATAGATGTCGGTTATGAAAAGCGTATCCGCGTTATTAAATGAACGGGCAAACTCTTCCATCAGATCATGCGTTCGGCTATAGCGATGCGGTTGAAACAGCACCACGATGCGTCGCCCGCCGGAACCAATTTTCGCCGCGGCGAGTGTCGCCTTAACTTCAGTCGGGTGATGTCCATAATCATCAACCACCATGACGCCCTTTGCTTCACCCTTGAACTGAAAACGCCGGCCCGCGCCGGTAAAACTTGCCAATGCTTCGGCGATCTGCGTGAACGGCACGTCTAATTCAAAACCGACAGCGATCGCCGCGAGTGCGTTGTAAACGTTGTGCAAGCCTGGCACACACAAAGAGACATCGCCCACGACGTCCGGTCCGTGCCAAACGGTAAAGACCGATCCGAAGCTCTGGTCATAACGAATTGAATGCGCCGAGATGTCCGCCTGCGCGCTCAAGCCATAGGTGATGCGGCGACGCTCGACGTGCGGGATGATCGCCTGCACATTGGGATCATCAAGGCAAAGAACCGACGCGCCGTAAAACGGCACCTTGTTCACGAAATTCGTGAAGCAGGTTCGCACATCGTCCATGTCGTGGTAGTAGTCCATGTGCTCACGATCGATGTTCGTGACCACGGCAATCGTCGGCGTCAACATCAGAAACGAGCGGTCGCTTTCGTCCGCTTCCACTACCATCAGATCGCTGGTGCCGAGATGCGCGTTCGAGCCAAAGGCGCCAACGACGCCGCCAACTACGATCGTTGGGTCCATGCCGGCGTACCCAAGCACAGTCGCGACCATTGAAGTGGTAGTTGTTTTTCCATGCGAACCAGCGACGGCGACAGTGTGCGGCTTCAAACGCATCAACTCAGCCAGCATCTCTGCGCGCGGAATAACAGGTATCGAACGACGATGCGCTTCCATAACTTCCGGATTGTCGTCACGCACCGCAGTTGAACGAACAACGACATGCGCATCGCCGACGTTTTCGCCGTCGTGACCTTCGGTGAACTCGACACCCATCTGTTGCAGTCGCTCGGTGACGTTCGACTTCTTTGCGTCGGATCCGGAGACGCGGAAACCCAGATTGACCAGCACTTCAGCGATACCGGACATGCCGATACCGCCGATGCCGACAAAGTGGACATGTTGAATTCGTCGAAACATGTTGAATCAGTGGGCAGTGGGCAGTGGGCAGTGACCAGTGGTCAGTGGTCAGTGACCAGTACTCTTAATGCCGTCTGCTTTCTGCCTTCTGCCTTCTGCCTTCCGCCTTCTGCTCACGGCTCACTGCTTACTGCTGACCGCTTACTGCTTACCGCTCACCATCTTCTCAATCAAATCAACCACACTTGCCGCCGCGTCGCCGCGAGCGAGCTTGCGAGCGGCTGCTTCCATTTCAGTCACGCGTTCCGGTTCGCTTGCCAAAGTCAAAATCTCATCCGCCAGTCGGTCACCTGATAACTCTTGCTGCAGAATCATCCTGCCGGCTCCAGCTGCGGCCAGGGCTTCCGCGTTCTTACGCTGGTGATCGTCCGCCGCCAACGGAAACGGGACCATCACTGACGCTTTACCAGCCGCAATCAGTTCCGCTGTGGTGGTTGCACCTGCACGGCAGATAACCACATCAGCAC
>JBKPNP010000805.1:0-3128 GCA_046732775.1 Acidobacteriota bacterium | reverse complement strand
CAGGCGAAAGCTCGTTTGACTCACCTGTCGAATTCAAGTAGATCAATTGTTCGCTTGAATCAGGCATCAGTCGCTGAATCGTATCTGAATGAAGCCGCGCTTAATAATTCCCCTAATCGTTATTCTATCGCTCGCCATCGGTCAAGGAGGCTGCTCGCGCAAGAAATCCGGGGCCGCTAACACGGGCGCCACCATCGATGGAGGCCACACGACCGAGCAAAACCAAACGCAGGCGCGCGCGCTGGTTGAAGAAGGTAAAGAGCTATATCGCACTGATCAGGACGAAAAAGCGGTCGAATCGTTTCAGCAAGCGTTGAAGCTCGATCCGGAGTTGGCGGAGGCACACTTCCGACTCGGGCTGGCGTTTGACGCAGTCGGCAAAGAGCAGGAAGCCGAAGACTCGTACAAGAAAGCAATTGAGAAGTACAAAAAGTTCCTTGACGACAACAGCAAAGACGCAGAGGCCCACTACAACATGGGCCAGGCCTATGCCGGATTGCATCTGTACACCGAGGCGGTGAGGGAATACCGTCAGGCGACGCGTCTGAAGGACGATGATGCAGACATGTTCTACGACCTCGGTACGGCGCTGATAAAACTAGCGCAATACGACGAGGCAGTTTCCGCATTCAGCAAATCGTTGGAGATAGACCCGGAGAACTATCGCGCTGAAGACGGGCTGGAAGAAGCGAAAGAGGGCGTTCAGCGAGTCAGGGCCGGCAAGAAGCACCAGGAAGACCTTTTCAAGAAACAGCAAAAAGAGGAAGAGAAAAACGCTAACGGTAATTCGCTCTCAAACAGCACCGGGAACTCCAAATCCAACTCGAATACGCGCGCGAATTCAAACTCAAACAGAAATCGTAAGCCCTAGTTGGACGGTTTCATTTAAGAAGTAAGGACAAGCAATGGCCACATACACACCGCCACCATATTTCCCGCAAAGCTCGCTGGCGCCGCCCGATAAGCATCGCTACACCAAATTCAAGCTCGCAGTGGTCGCCGCTATTGTTCTAGTGCTATTGGTGCTCGTTGGGGTTGGTTGGGGAGTTTGGCACCTGCTCAAGGCGGTCTTTTAGGATCAGGCTTCAATGGGCTGGGAGACGCTTTTGACCTTACGAGCGTCGTGCTTCGCGGAGCCCTGCCCCGGCGTCAGCACCACCCGACTTCGAGTTCGTCTCCTCGGCTTGACAGTTTATTGCTCGCCCCTTAATATCTCCCGTTTCGGACCTACAGTCTGAAGTAGACAAGCAACGCTCAGTTGGTTCTGTCGGTGTGGAGGCGTTGCGCCGGTTGGTAGTTTGTTCAGCCGGTTTGACAAATATTGTGGCGTAAGTTGTCTGTCGCGCTGGTGATTCACCAGCATCCAGCGCAGACACGCGCGAAATTCCGATAAATCGGGATTCCCGTCTTAAATGCGACGCCACAGAAAAGTCGGCTTAAGGGAAGCCATCATCCACGCCTGCCTGAATTGGCCAGCAGAACGTCCCTGAAACAAATATTTAACAGGGCAGCTAGCCTGCGCTGACTGCCGGACCCGACTCGTCGGAATTCCGGAAAGAGGCAGGTAACGCCCTTTTGCGCGCTGAAAACAAGCTCGCATTAGCGAAGAGAGAAATCGAGGAAAGATCAGTGCCGACGATTAATCAACTTGTTCGCAAAGGCCGCCAGGCAGTCAAGTACAAGACCGCCAGTCCGGCGCTTCAGAGCTCGCCGCAAAAACGTGGCGTGTGTACTCGCGTTTACACCCAAACCCCGAAGAAGCCGAACTCGGCCCTGCGGAAAGTGGCGCGCGTACGTCTGACGAATGGAATTGAAGTCACCACCTACATTCCGGGCGTGGGACACAATCTACAGGAACACTCAATCGTTTTGATTCGCGGCGGCCGCGTTAAGGATTTACCGGGCGTTCGTTACCACGTGATCCGCGGCACGCTCGATTCGGTAGGCGTTGCGGATCGCAAACAGGGACGCTCCAAGTATGGCGCGAAGCGGCCAAAGGCAGCGGGCAAATAGAATGCGGATTTCGGAATAAGGATTTCGGATTTGAATCCGCAATCCACGATCCGCAATCCCAAATCGAGGAAATATGCCAAGACGAAGAGTTGCAGAGAGACGCGAAGTACTTCCCGATCCGGTTTACAACAATCCACTGGTGACGAAGTTTATCAACGGCATCATGTGGGGCGGCAAGAAGTCGTCAGCTGAGAGCATTTTCTACAGCGCGATGAAGCAAATCGGCGAGAAGACCGGACAAGAGCCTTTGAAGGTTTTCAAGAGCGCGATTGAGAACGTGAGACCGACCGTCGAAGTTAAATCGCGACGCGTTGGCGGTTCCACCTATCAGGTGCCTATTGAAGTGCACCAGGAGCGTCGTGGCGCGCTCGCTATTCGCTGGATCGTTTCCTACGCACGTGGACGCGGCGAGAAAACGATGACCGATCGGCTGGCCGGCGAGATTCTCGACGCGGCAAACAATCGCGGCAACTCCGTTAAGAAGAAGGAAGACACGCATCGCATGGCAGACGCGAACAAGGCGTTTGCGCATTACAAGTTTTAAGGCAGTAAATAGTAAATCGTAAATAGAAATAGACGACTAACCAAGGCGACTGCTATTCACAATTTACGATTCACGATTCACTAGAAATGGCGAAACAAGATTTAAAACTTACCAGGAATATCGGCATCATGGCGCACATCGATGCCGGTAAGACTACGACTACCGAGCGCATCCTGTATTACACGGGTATCACCCACAAGATTGGTGAAGTGCACGAAGGCACGGCCACGATGGACTGGATGGAGCAGGAGCAGGAGCGCGGTATCACGATTACCAGCGCGGCGACGACCTGTTTTTGGGAACGCAATAGCGTCGACCATCGCATCAATATCATTGACACCCCCGGACACGTCGATTTCACGATGGAAGTCGAACGTTCGCTGCGCGTGCTTGACGGCGCGGTGGCCGTGTTTGACGGCGTAGCCGGCGTTGAGCCGCAGTCGGAGACAGTCTGGCGTCAGGCCGACAAGTACGGCGTCCCGAGGATCTGCTTCATCAACAAGCTGGATCGAGCCGGGGCCTCATTCGATCGTTCATTTGAATCAATCATCACCCGCCTCGGCGCTAACCC
>JBKPNP010000804.1:0-2508 GCA_046732775.1 Acidobacteriota bacterium | reverse complement strand
GTGGTCAGCTTGGCGTCCGTCGCGATGATGGTCGCACTGTGGTAGAAATCTACATCCCCTTATGACCGAAACCGCAGAAAAAGTACTTCGCATTCTTATCGTGGATGATCACCGCGTCGTGCGAGCGGGTCTGCGCATGCTCATCGAAGCTCAGGGGATGCAGGTAGTTGGCCTCGCCGGCAATCGTACGGAAGCGATTGAAGTTGCAACTCGAGAACAGCCCGATCTGATTTTGCTCGATTTGGATCTAGCCGGCGAGGACGGCCTGAGTTTTCTGCCGGAACTGAGGTCCGCCGCGCCTAAATCTCGCGTTCTGATTCTAACGGGTATTCGCGATCAGGATGTTCACCGCCGCGCGATGAAATTGGGCGCCGTTGGCGTCGTTCTCAAGGATCAGGCTACAGAGGTGGTCATCAAGGCGATTACAAAGGTGTGTGCCGGAGAAGTTTGGCTTGATCGCGCCACCATGGGAAATCTTTTCATCGAGATGACGAAAAAGGGATCAGGCGACTCGGACCCGGATGAAGCAAAGATCAAGAGCCTCACGGAACGTGAGCATCAGGTTATCGGACTGATCTCAGAAGGTCTGAAGAACAAGCAGATAGCCGAACGGTTGTTTATCAGTGAAACGACAGTTACTCACCACCTGAGTTCAATTTTTTCGAAACTCGAGGTATCGGATCGCCTTGAGCTAGTAATTTACGCCTTCGGCCACAACCTGGCTCGCCTTTCCAAATAACTCGCCAGCAGTTCTCCTCCTATGTGACCGGCAGAATCCTGCTATGAAAAACGGCAGGTACCTCTGTTGCAACCTAGTTGCAAGAAAATTATTATCTCGCTGCATAAAAAACCTAGTTTTTGTTAGCCGCCCCTAGATGACGGAAGAGATTGAAAAAAGCACGCTCGATCTGCATATCGACGGTTTGATTGCAGATGGCGAGACTACCGATTTCGGGGTTCGCACCCAGGAGCGCCGGCAGAAGGCCCGGATCAAAGAACCGTTCCCCGCGCGAATATGGGGACTCGATTCCGGCGACCTGCCTTTTAATGTTGACGGCGTCATCGACAACATGAGTTCAACCGGTTTGTACCTGAAAGCTCCAAAGTCCGTCAGCATGGGCCGCGAGGTGAAACTGATTGTGCACCTTCTGAGCGGGCCGTCGACCGGCGTGACGGCGGCCGTTCAGGGGCGCGTTCTGCGAAACGAATTACTAACTGACGGTAAATATGGATTGGCAATATCGATCAGTAAACACAGGTTTCTTTGAAGCGTGCCGATCCGCGTTTTCGTGGCCCAATGATTGCACTTCTACTGGGTTCAAAAGCGCATTAGTTGTTTCTAGATTTTGAATTTTTCAGTTATTCGTTGCGGCGCATACCGTTATGGCAGTAACGCGCGCCGATTGAATCAAGCGTTGAACTATCTTTTTCGCTAGAACTCTATCCCCTCGGATATGGATTTGTCTCAGGTAAACAGTGTTAGCTGGAATTTTCCGCTGACGTCACGATATTTGAACTTGATTGCTTGGCAGTATGAATTGAAATTGGGCCGCTCCCGATTCAGTTTCAACAGTACTAACCAAACGTTTTCTGTTTGGCGTGCCCAGTGCCATGCGCAATGCCCCATTCCCTCCCGGTATTCCGGCGGTTAGTGGGTTAACTCAACCGGAAGACCGGTACTACAAGGAGATTTTCTCTTATGACTACGAACTTAAGTTCCCGCTTTAGCAAATCGAGAATCTTTACACGACGAACCATGTTTTTGACTTTGGCGGCGTTTGCTCTCCTCGCGGTGACCAGCGCCACGGCATTGATGGCGCAATTGAACGGCGCCATTTTCACGACTGACAGCGGCTGCGGCGGCGTGAACATCAACCTGTTTCCAAACAAAGACGCCGTTTACCTCAACGGTGGCCCTCAGGGCAACGGACCTGGTCTCGATGAAGGCAACTACTACGTCAAGGTCACTGAGCCCGATGGTACCTTGCTTGGTACTAGCATCGGCGGCCCGCTTGGCAATACGCCCGTTCACGTCGGCGCAAACGGCTCTTTCGACGACTGCTATCAGTTATCGGCCATCGTAAGCCCGCCGGGAAGCGAACCCGCTCCTGGTTATTCCGACACCAGCAACAGCGGCAACGAATATAAGGTTTGGGTTTGCACCGACAGTCAGTTCACACTCAGCAATTGCAAAACCGATAACTTCAAGGTGACCGGCGACGGTACGCCCACCGAAACTACGCTTCAAGTCCTCAAGTTTTATGACGCGGACCAGGATGGCGTTAAGGATCCGGGCGAAGTTTATCTCGAAGGTTGGAAATTTGATTTGAATCCAGCCATCGGGTCGAACCCGCTGCTCACCTCGTTCAGTGGCCCGGCGAACCCCGGTGTTTACACTGCTACGGAACGCGACACTATCGAGACCAACTGGTTTGCAACTACCAGCAAAACCCTGAACACGATAGTGCAAGCTGGACAAACATCGACCATCGAGTTTGGCAACTACTG
>JBKPNP010000803.1:0-2257 GCA_046732775.1 Acidobacteriota bacterium | reverse complement strand
AAGGCACGTAAAAATCTTCCGGCCGCAGCAGCTCGATTGCCTGGCTAATCAGACCGTTATCCAGAATGATGCCGCCGAGAATGGCGCGCTCCGATTCGGCGCTGTTGGGAAGTGAACGTTCGAGCGATTGCTCGCGGATTGGATCTGGAGTGGCCATGAAAACAGAAACTTACGAATGAAAATTTAGTGAGAAAGCGGGGGCAAGCCCGCCTTCCTGACCCTGAGACTTTCGTCAAGCACTCTCAAAATGTTGCGAGCGCGTCTTCAACCTGTTTTTGATACGCAAGATCAGTTGGCTCGGGGTCGGGAAGGGGGCCTGCCCCCGCTCTTCCAACGGTTGCTTATGTTAAAAACAACGACGCTACAAATCGGAATGACTTGTAGCGTCGAACTATACCTATGGCGATGGCAGTGGTAAAGAATTTGGGTTGCTTTATTTTTACTCTGCTGTCTCGCCGTTCTCAGCTTCTGTGTTGTCAGTCTGTTTCGCCAGCTCAGCTTCCTGCTCCGCAGTGAGATGCCCGGCAATGGCTTCACCCTCGGACGCAACCTTCACCTGCAGATCGACGGTCACTTCACGATGCAACCGCACCGGCACGGTGTAGTCGCCCAAACGCTTGATTGGCTCACGCAGATGGATGCGATGGCGATCGACCTCATAGCCTTTTTCCTTCAACGCTTCGGCAATATCCATTGAGGTTACAGAGCCGTACAGCGCTCCCTGCTCGCCGGATTTGCGTTTGAACTCAAACACCAGCTTGCCGATTAGTTCGGCTTGCCCCTGAGCGGTGGCGCGTTCGCCGGCTTCTTTCTTCAATAGTGCCGCGCGTTCCTGCTCAATCTGTTTGACGTTGCTGGTGGTCGCTTCGACCGCGAGCTTGCGCGGCAGCAAATAGTTGCGAGCATAACCGGCGCGCACGCGCACAATCTCGCCGCGTGCTCCCAGGTCATCGATATCTTCACGTAAAAGTATTCTGGTGTGAGCCATGATGGCTGCTCCTTCTTCTGTAAAACGTAGGACAGACATTCTTGTCTGTCACTCTGCCTGATCCCACTGAACAGACAGGAATGTTAGTTCCACCGAATTTAGTCAGTGGTGTAAGGCAACAGCGCGATGTTACGCGCGCGCTTGATTGCCTCGGCCAGCATCCGCTGATGGATTGCGCAGTTGCCGGATATTCGACGTGGCAGGATCTTGCCACGTTCAGGAATGAAATTTCCCAGGAACCGGGCGTCCTTGAAATCGATGATGTCTACCTTTTCAATGCAGAAACGGCAGATGCGACGACGGCGCATGCGGCGTCCGCCACGACCCTGCGTTGGACGGCCACGATCGAAATCATCGTCGTTGTTGTTATAGCGACGTCCGCGGTCTTCATAATTTGTCGACATAGTTAACCTCTAAAAACAATGAATCGTGAATAAGTAAACAGCCGGAGCCAAACGGTACTGCGAGAGACACGCAAGCAAGTCAACAATGACAAGCTTAAGCGGCGTCTTCCTCAGCTTCAGCGGGCCGCGGCGCCGGTGCAGCACCGCGCTTCTGTCCCTCCTGACCTGAACGCTTCTCAGCTTTGCGCGCGCGCTTGGCTTTGAATTTCTCAGCACGACGACGATCTTCGTCAACTCGCACAGTGATGTAGCGGATGATGCGATCGTTCACGCGCATACGGCGTTCGAGCTCTGCGATCTCCCGGCCTGAGCCTTCGATTTCCAGCAGCATGAAACTGCCTTCAGTCTTGTGCAGAATCTCATACGCGAGCTGGCGCCGACCCATGCTTTCTTCTTTGGTGATGGTGCCGCCCTGATCGGTAATGATTTGCTTAAAGCCTTCTGTCAGGCGTGCAACTTCATCGTCGTCCGCGGTGGGATCCACGATGAACACCACTTCGTATTGTCTGTTCGTATCCAAAATAATCTCCTTCTCTCACACTACAGTGATGAGTAATGAGTGATGAGTGATGAGGCAAAGCCGCTTCACTCACGTTCGTCGTCACTCATGACTCATCACTCATTACTATTAAACTCCGTCATCGCTTTCAAAACGCCATCCTCGATGATGGTGCGCACTGCGTCGGCGCTCTTTTCTAAAGTCTCTTCAACTGTCGTTCTGGCAGTCATAGGAAATGAATCCAGAACAAATTTCTTTGAGTCGGCCAGCGGATGCTCAGGCTGAATTCCAATTCGCAGCCGCGTGAATTCGTCTGTGCCTGCCGCAGCAATAATCGACTTCAAACCGTTATGGCCACCCGACGTG
>JBKPNP010000802.1:0-2628 GCA_046732775.1 Acidobacteriota bacterium | reverse complement strand
TCGTGTTCGGAGACTCTTTCTGAATCGCTTTCTTCAAGGTCAGCACCCGGGCCAACCCCCCTCGCTTGCCGTTATCGACGGGAGCGAATTGATATACGTCGTTGACCTGCAACAAGGTGACACGCACCGTGCACTCAGGTTTTTGCTGCGCGGACAGAGAGATAATGGCAGCGAAAATAATAATCAGGGTGAGCGCGAATTTAGGCGAAGAAGGCAGCTTGAGTTGCATCAAAGTTTGTCTCCGAGCAAGCGGCGGTTGTGATCCACTTAGCACTATTTTGGCATTCGTTTGCGAAGTGCTGAATTATACTCGGCCAAATAATTTGAGGCTAAACGGGTTTCTGTAGTTTCGAGAGATCGGCAAATGTTGGCGACTGAAACAATTTTCCTGACCGGCTTTCCGGGGTTTATCGCGACGCGACTGGTCCGACGTTTGGCTGCAAACGCCGGGCGCTTGCTGCTGCTCGTGCAACCGGCATTCGCCGATCGCGCCCTGCATGAAATTAACGAAATCGCAGGCGTAACGGGCCGGCCCGTCACAGATTTTTCGCTTCTAACAGGCGATATCACGGCGCCTAACCTGGGATTGTCGCAGACGGACCTCGACCGTGCATTAGCTGAAACAACCAAAGTCTTTCACCTCGCCGCCATCTACGATCTGGCGGTTGCTCGCGACCTCGCCTTGAGGGTGAATGTAACAGGCACTCGCAACGTGAACGACTTCGCGCGCCGCGTTCGCAAGTTGCGCCACTACCACTATGTCTCAACCTGTTACGTCGCAGGGAAACGAACGGGACGAATCCTTGAAACTGAGTTGGAGCACAACGCCGGCTTTCGAAATTATTACGAAGAGACAAAGTATCTGGCGGAGCTTGAAGTTCAGGCGTTGCAGGGGGAACTGCCGGTGACGATTCACCGACCCTCGGTGGTGTGCGGCGATTCGCGCACCGGCGAGACTGCGAAGTATGACGGAATTTATTATCTGATCCACTACTTATTGAAATGGCCATCCGTCCTCTCTAGCTTTAACATCGGCAATCGCGACGTCGATTTGAATCTCGTCCCGGTCGATTTTGTTGTCGAGGCAATGGCGACAATTGCAGAGGAGCCTCTTTCGATTGGCAAGACGGTGCAGCTCGCCGATCCCGCTCCACTTTCAACCAAAGCACTGTTCGACAAAATCGCGCACGCAATCGGTGGCCGGAGATCGCGCGTTACGATTCCGGCGCCGCTCGTTCATCGGTCACTGATGCTTCCGCTCGCGCCAAGCATCTCTGACCTGCCGCATTCTGCCGTGCCTTATTTCTTTCTGAAGCAGACTTACGACACCACGCAAGCCACCGCGTTGCTCAAACCACACGGTGTCAGCTGTCCGCCGTTCGAAAGTTACGTCGACACGGTGGTTGATTTCGCCACGCGCCATCCTGTTCTGCCTTAGTTCACCGCATGTTCGGGCCTTTGTCATCGCGAGGCCGGTCGGTTGCTGCAGAACTCAACCCGGCACGGGGCAGTAGCCCGACAGTCATGGAGGGCTACGCTAAGCGCAACCTTCAGATAAAACGCTTTAACGAGCGATACGCGCAACTTATCGACGTCAGTGGCAATGTAGCCCTCCATAACGGTCGGGCTACTGCCCCTCTGCAGCCGGCCCGTACATCGTGGCTCCTCCCTGACGACTCGGGCCACCCCGCCGGCACTCTCGCAACACTATACCCTGCCGGCCGGTTGACATTCATTTAGAATTAGTCTAAATCTATACTCATGCAAGCAGCTGGAAATAACAGGAGTGAAGAGAAGTTGACCCGCCAACGCGATGCGGTGCTGCAGGTCATCCGCTCGCGCGAAGACCATCCGACTGCCAACGAGATTTTTCAGGCGGCCCGCGAGCAGCTGCCAACTATTAGCTACGCCACCGTCTATAACTCCCTGAGATTTCTTAAGGAGGCCGGACTGGTGCACGAGATTAAGTTTGGGGATGGCGCCAGTCGCTACGATCGCGAAACAGATCGTCACGACCACGCCATCTGCAACGAGTGTGGAAAACTGGTGGATTTTGATTTGCCTCAGGCAGCCGAGTTGATTCAGGCCGCCGCGCGGAAGTCGAAGTTTCAAGCAGCGTCAGTGCATTTGACGCTGAGAGGGATTTGTCCTGATTGCCGCAAGTCGTAGCTTTCGGACATAAGCGTAATTGAAATACTAAAACTAAATTGGAGGATTCATGACAGCAGCTACAGCAACAGCAACCGAGAAGGCTATGGTAGGCCAGCCGGCTCCGGATTTCGATATGGCCTCAACGAAGAACATGGACAAGCTCGACCAGGGCGTCAAGCTTTCGGATTACAAAGGGCGTTGGTTAGTGCTCTTGTTTTACCCGTTGGATTTCACTTTCGTTTGTCCTACGGAACTGACGGCGTTCAGCGATCGCTACGAAGAGTTTCAGGGCATCGGAACGGACATCATCGGGGTCTCGACCGACTCGGTGTTTTCGCACCGCGCCTGGATCAAAACTCCGCGCGATAAGGGTGGCGTCGAAGGTCTGGTTTACCCGCTCGCAGCCGATGCGACCAAGAACGTTTCGCGTGACTACGGCGTGCTCATCGAAGACCGTGGCATTGCCTTGCGCGGACT
>JBKPNP010000801.1:0-1785 GCA_046732775.1 Acidobacteriota bacterium | reverse complement strand
GCGCATTCTTCGAGTCAATTGAGTTCTTGCAGACGGGCTTCCTCGTCTACCGGCTAAATAAAGCGTCGTTCGGTTCATTGCCGCGCTTTACGGCTTTCTTGCGCGATACACAGGAAGTGGGCCGGGACGTCGTGGTGGGTCGATCCGGATGGCAGCAGCGGTTAGAACAAAACACGCAACTCCTGATAACTGAATGGGTGGCGCGCAGTGACTTCAGGTCGCGATACGACGCGCTGACAAACGATCAGTATGTTGATGCTTTGAATGCCAACACGGGCAATTGGCTGACGGCGGCAGAGCGCGATGCTTTGGTGGCAGGACTCAACGCGGCCACGCTCACGCGCGCAGAGGTTCTGCGCAAGGTTGCAGAGAATGCTGAGTTTGGCCGCAGAGAGTTCAGCCCGGCGTTCGTGCTGATGCAATACTTCGGTTATCTCAGGCGTGATCCTGACGCCGGCGGCTACCAGTTTTGGTTAGACAAGCTTAACCAGTTTCAGGGCGACTACCGCCGCGCCGAAATGGTGAAAGCGTTCATCACCTCGATCGAGTACCGCTCGCGTTTCGAATTCTAAAGGACTTCGGGAGCTGGGCGTCTCGTGGGTGCTTCAGCTTTCCCCATTACCCTTTGCCCTTTTCCCCCTTGCTTCATTGCGGGGGAGTGAAGCCAGTCAGCGGGTTTCCATAGAACGCCGAAGTCTTCCACGCCGTCTTGTCCCAGAGACCGTCCTGATCGCCAATGATGGTGACCGGGACGATGACGCGATCGTTACCGAGTTTGTTTGACGGGCCAATGCCGTTTTCAAGCTTGCCGTTCGGGCCAACCGTGAACTTGATCGATCGCGCCAGTTTGTTATTCCACAGCAGCTTGAACTCGTACTCACCGGGATTAGACGCGAGCTTAAACATCTCGTTGGTGTTGGGTTGTCCCTGCCCGCCGTTCGTCTTGTCCCACTCCTTCACGACCGGGAAGCTGCACTCGACGCGCGACCACTTCGCCTTCTGCGGCATCGTCTCGGCTACGGATTGCGTCGTTTGCAGATCGACGACGCCCTCGCAGCTGGCCTTACCGACCTGCATGCCGTCCATGAAGTTCCGGCCGATTTCTTTGCCTTGATAGAACAGGTGTGGGTCGAACTTGTACGCGTCGCCGCGCACCCAGAAGGCAACGTGGAAGTCCGGGTAGTCCCACCCGTAAACGCTGTCCGGCGAATACCACACGTAGCCGATCGGCAAATTCCAATCCTGATCGACGTAGTAGACGAAGTTGTTTGCGGCCTTCGGGCCGTAATTATTCGAGAGCACCTTCGCCACTTTCATCTTGCCGGTGAAGAGTGTTGAGTTGGTCCCCGCCAGTTCGTTCCGCATCTTGATCGCGAAATTGACGAGGCCAACCGGCAGGATGCTCTTGTCTTCGACCTGCCGGCCGCCGCACTCGGTCTTCCACCAGTAGCCTTTCTGCGTTTCGCCCGTTTCGCAGTCGAACGTCAGCCACGGCGCGGTGCCGCCGGGCTGTTGCACTTCCACGAAGAGTTGGCTGCCGCTCTCGATTGGTCCGTTGACGCGAAACTCAAATTTCGGCACCCAGCTCCACACGTCGAAGTTTCCTTTGTAGGAGTTGTTCGTCCATGCGGTGACGTGAAGACTGTCTTTTTGAATCGTCGGCTGATCCGCAACTTGCGCGGCCGCTGTTTGCAGGCAGAGAGCGGCGAGAGCGCCACAAGCAATAGCGATGGCGAGATACTTTTTCATGAAAGGTTTCCTTTACCCGGATGGATGGAATGATCG
>JBKPNP010000800.1:0-2049 GCA_046732775.1 Acidobacteriota bacterium | reverse complement strand
CAGAATCGCGACGACATTGTTCGCCTCGACCGCGATGGCAAGGTGACGCGAACGATTCGTTCCGCAATCAGTTCTGTGACTGACAGTTCAGAGCTCGATACGCGTGTGACGATTGACGGCCTCGGTAATATTTATGCGCTCGGGTCTTTCAACGACGCGGTCTTCAAATTTGGACCCGACGGTAAATTTGCCACGCGTTTCGGCAGCGCCGGCGATCAGGCCGGACAGTTTCGCGCCCCGTCTGCGATTGCGGTGGACGGCAAAGGCCGCGTTTATGTTTCAGATATCAAAGGCGTGCAGGTTTTCGATACCAACGGCCGTTACCTCGCCACCTTCTCGGCCGGCGGCATTGCCTCAGGCATGGTCTTCAACGACAGGAACGAATTGTTCATCGCCGCGCGCAAGCAGGTGGTGAAAATGGCGCTGGACGAGTAGGCGATTACCTGATGGCGACCAATGACGAATTTCAGTCGGCCTTCAAAAAGCTCAGGGCGATCCTCGAGCCTTATGCGGCAAAACTTGTCCTCGTTCACGACACGGACACTTATTATTACCTCGACACTAAGCTGGTAATGCCGGCCAACAAGCTGCCATTGTTTTTTGCGGCGGCGAGCATTAAGAAGTCTTACGTGAGTTTCTACCTCATGCCGGTTTACGTTTGTCCCGAACTCGCGGAGCTGGTTTCTCCGGCTTTGAAGAAACGAATGCAGGGCAAGTCTTGCTTCAACTTCAAGTCGGTTGATGAGAATCTATTTGCGGAGCTCGCGAAGTTAACCGCTGCCGGCTTCAAGAAGTTTCAGGACCCGGCAGTCCTCGAACGCCTGGTAAAACCATGAAAATGATCGAGCGATACCGCCGCTGGTTTGAGTACGAGCAGGACAGTCACGCAAAGACGATCGCGTCGTTGAATGCGGTCGCGCCCGGGTTGCGCGAGGCGGAGCCATTCAGCAAGGCGTTATACCTGATGGGTCACCTGATCGCTGCGCGTCGCATGTGGTTGTTTCGTTTAGGTTTTCTGAAAGAGAACGCCGAACTGTTTCCGGGGACACCGGAACTTGCCGCGCTGCCCCAACAACTTTCGGAAGTCGAATCGTTATGGGTGAGTTATCTCGACCAACTAACCGACGCCGACCTCGAACGCGTTTTCGAATACCGAAGTTACGAAGGACAGATGTTTCGCGACAGCGTCGAAGACATCCTCACCCAGATGTTTGGACACTCCTGGTATCACCGCGGACAAATAGCGATGCTGCTGCGCTCGATGGGCGCGGAGCCTGCCGTGACTGATTTTGTGTTCTGGGCCCGCGAGCCCGTCGCAGACAGTTAAGACGTATGACCACAAACTCGGTGTGCCGCAGCCTCGCGTTTCTGTTTGCGTTGAGCCTAATGCAGGCTCTGCCCGCGCACGCCCAAACCATTGCGCCCGGCAAGCAACACGAAACACAAATCATCTTGCTCGGAACAGGCACGCCTTATCCGGATCCTAATGCGTCAGGTCCGGCCACGGCCGTGGTCGTCGGTAAACGAGTCTTTTTGTTTGACGCAGGCGACAACGTGATGCGGCGCATGAACGCGGCGAAGCTTCCGATCTCCGGGCCCGAAGCCGTCTTCTTCACGCACCTGCACAGCGATCACACGCTCGGTTATGCCGATCTAATACTGACTTCCTGGGTGATGCGGCGCGTGAAGCCGCTCGAGGCGTACGGCCCACACGGGCTGCGTGCGATGACGCAGCACTTGATCGCGGCTTACCGGCAGGACATTGCCGTCAGAACGAACGGCCTCGAACGCGAGATACGAAACGGCTATCGCGTAAACGTTCATGAGATCAAAACCAGCCTGATTTACAACAGAGACGGTGTTCGCATCACAGCTGTCCCCGTTCCCCATGGAAGCTGGAGAGAAGCCTACGCTTATCGCGTCGACACGCCCGATCGGTCGATTGTGATTTCCGGTGATACGGCGCCGAGCAAGGCTTTGGAGCGCGCTGCTCGCGGTGTTGACGTGCTCATTCATGAAGTCTACTCACCACTGCACCTCGCGCCGGAG
>JBKPNP010000799.1:0-4733 GCA_046732775.1 Acidobacteriota bacterium | reverse complement strand
CGCCACGATTTGGCGGCATTATTTATACCGAGTCAGCTGAGAAGGTCGCTTATTTCATTGAGACCTGCAATCGCAGGCAGACGCCTTTGTTGTTCATCCAGGACGTGTCCGGATTCATGGTGGGCCCCGAAGCAGAGCACTCCGGAATCATTCGTGCCGGTGCTCGCTTTGTCGAAGCCATGGCGACCGCCGCGGTGCCGAAGATTGTCCTCACTGTGAACCACGCGTCCGGCGCCGGCTACTACGCGATGGCCGGACAGGGGTTCGATCCCGATTTCATTTTTACCTGGCCCACCGGCCGCATGGGAGTGATGGAAGGCGACTCGGCAGTCCAGGCTGTGTTTGGTAGTCAACTGGAAAAGTTGAAACGCAGCGACTCGAAACCCGATGAGCAACTCCAAGCGGACATGGCGAGCGTGCGCGAGACGTATGACACGGAACTAGATGCGAAGTATGCGGCAGCACGCGGCTTTGTTGATGCCGTCATACACCCGGAAGAGACTCGCGATGCGCTCGAACTCAGCCTTTTGACCAGTCTCAATTACCGTGGCCCACATCTCGGCCAATTCGTTTTACCAACAACCCTGGCCTGACCCTGCTCGCGCATTGCCAGTTAGACCAGATGGTGGTAAAAGACTGCCATCAACCCTGCCCTTCGCTGAAACCCCTAGGGTCTCTAATTCCCCTGATAACTGTTTCTGTTTGCGCGCAGGGTGTGCGTGAATCTGCTAGGGAGGGTAACTCATGAGCATTAGAGTAATTCGGCTAAGTTTTTTACTGGTTGCGTTTGTAATAGGCGCTGCGGCGTTTTGCTTTGAGGTGCCTGTCGGCGCGGGAACGCTCGGTCAGAATGCAAACTCATCAACTACGGCGGAGCCGCAAAATGCGAACTCCGCTCCCACGACGCGTCGCGGGCGCCGTCGTGCTCCCAAGCCAGCGGCCGATAGCACGATGGATGCAGCGCCTGAACCAACGGCGTCGGCAGCGACAGAACAAACCGATCTGTCAGGAACCTATACTGGCGCGTTCGATTGTTCCGACGTTGGTCTCTCAGGCGACACGACCTTAACCATAACTGGAAATCAATTCACGCTATCGGACGGCCGTACGGGACGCATTGTCGGTTCAACCACGCGCGGTTACACAGCCGTGGCATTGCAAATGGGTGAATCAGTTGCGGGCTCAGGTGGGCAGCCGGGATCGGTGCCGACGATCGTGTCGATGCGCGCGAAAAAATCGGGCGACCGCTTGACGCTGATGAGCGTGCCCGGCTCCGGTCGGACTTGTTCTTTCACGCCGGCCGTCGCCACGCGCACTCGTCGTACACGCGCGCGTGCAACACCGGCTGAACCGGCCATGCCGGCGGAACCGGCAACGGCCCCGGCCACACCGGCCGAGCCTGCTGCTCCGGCAACGGCGGCAGGACCGATGCCGCCAGCCTCTCCGACGACAAGAGGACGACGCGGCCGCCGCGGCACGCGAACTACAAACTCGAATTCAAACACCAACACGAACTCGAACAAAGGCACGAATGACAATACCGGCGAGGCGGCTCCCAAGCCGACGCGAACGCCTCATCCGCGGTGAAGTAGTTTCTCGTAGTCAGTTGTCCTAAACGATACGGGCGGCGAGGTTCGGAAAACCAAACCGCTCGTATTTGCATGTCTGCAGTAAACCAATTACATTCGCTGCTCCGAAAATTTGGTAACGTCGCATTTCAGTTGCGCTGTGCATCCTTTGTGACCTCCGTGTCTCGGTGCTGGATTTTTGCATAGCGAATTCACCACGGAGACATAGAGAACACAAGGGACGCACAGAGAAAAACTGAAATGACGACACTACCGAAAATTAAGTGGAATTGACGCGGACCTGCGCTCAGATCGCGTCAAAATAGAACTCAGTAGATGAAGCAAAAAATTCGCATAGCGGCCGGCCAGGGCTTTTGGGGAGACCTTCCCGAGGCTCCGGTGAGACAAGTCGAGGGCGGGCCAATCGATTACCTGATGCTCGATTATCTGGCGGAAGTCACGATGTCGATCATGCAGAAGCAGCGTTCGCGCGATCCGTCAGCTGGTTACGCGAAAGATTTCGTGCCGTTAATGAAGCAGATACTGCCGGCATGCGTCGAGCGAAATATTCGTGTGACCGCGAACGCCGGTGGCGTAAACGTCGGCGGGTGCGCGGCGGCCGTGAAAGACGTGGCGCTGGAGTTGGGATTGAGTGGAAAACTTCGTCTCGGCTTAGTGACCGGCGACGACATCATGCCCGCGCTCGACGAGCTGCTCGAGCGAGGCATTGAACTGCGCAACATGGATACTGGCGCGCCGTTGGCGAGCGTTCGCGAGCGCATTCAGAGCGCGAACGTTTATCTGGGCGCCGCGCCGATGCTCGAGGCATTGAATCAGGGCGCGCAGGTTGTTATCACCGGACGCGCAACCGATACCGGCCTGACGCTGGCGCCGCTGATGCACGAGTTTGGCTGGTCGCCAAACGACTGGAACAAAATGGCAGCCGGCACCATTGCCGGTCACATTATTGAGTGTGGCGCGCAGTGTTCCGGCGGTAACTGTCAGTTTGAATGGCGCAGTATTCCGAACCTTGCCGACGTCGGCTTCCCGATTGTCGAGGCCTCCCCCGATGGCACTTTCGTTATTACCAAGCACGAGCGCACCGGCGGTTGGGTGACAATTCCTTCGGTTAAAGAACAGCTCGTTTACGAGATGGGCGATCCACACCAGTACATCACACCGGACTGCATCGCCGACTTCAGCACGGTTCGTCTTGAATATGAGGGCCGCGATCGCGTCCGCGTTTACGGCATTGAGGGCCGGCCGGCGACTGACACGTTCAAAGTTTCGATCAGTTATTCTGCCGGCTTCAAAGCAGTCGGTACGCTCGTTTATTCGTGGCCGGATGCATACGACAAGGCCCAGGCCGCCGATCGAATACTGCGCGCGCGTTTGGATCGTTTGGGATTGAAGTTTGATCAGATCCTGACGGAGTTCGTGGGCGCGAATGCGACGCACGGTCCGTTGGCGGGCACGCCGGCGGAAGACTTGCCCGAAGTGCAGCTGAGAGTTGGAGTGCGCAGTGAGGATCGCAAGGCCGTCGAGCAATTTACCAAACAGATTGCGCCCCTGGTGTTGACCGGCCCGCCGGGCGTCACGGGTTTTGCGGGCGGACGTCCGAAGGTGGAAGAGATCGTGGCTTACTGGCCGGCGCTGATTCCGAAGAAAGAAATTACTCCCTCAGTGTCGATCATTGAAGTTTGAGATGACAGGGCGAAAGATGAAGGTCCAACTTGTAAAACTCGCGCACGCACGCTCCGGTGACAAAGGCGACACCGCGAACGTCGGCTTGATCGCGTTGCGTGACGAAGTTTATCCAATCCTTGTACGCGAGGTGACGAACGCTCGCGTCAAAGAACACTTCAAGGGCATCTGCAATGGTGAGGTTGAACGCTTCGAGTTGCCAAATCTCGGAGCGCTGAATTTTCTGCTGCACGAAAGCCTCGGCGGCGGCGGCACGCTGTCATTGATGACTGACGCTCAGGGCAAAACATTTTCCACGGCGTTGCTGCGCATGGAAATTGAAGTCACGGATGAAGAAGCGTCGGGGCTGAATCTGTAACGCAAACTGTTAGTTTGCGTCCTCACGTTTCAGGCAAGCGCTAGCGAATGACTACGCAAACTAACAGTTTGCGTTACAGCCAGGCAGTTGAACTACGATGACGGTTGTCACACACGGTTACGGAGAGGTTAATGGCATCCGTTTGCATTACGCGGAAGCAGGCGACGGCGACGACCTCGTTATCCTGCTTCATGGTTTTCCCGAGTTTTGGTATTCGTGGCGGCATCAACTCGAGGCCCTCGGCAAGGCCTTCCATGTAATCGCGCCCGACTTGCGTGGTTACAATCTCAGCGATAAACCACCTCGCATTGAAGACTATCGCATCGATGAACTAGTGTCCGACGTGATCGGCCTCATAGATCATTTCGGTGCGAAACAAGCGGCGATAGTTGGGCACGATTGGGGCGCGGGTGTCGCGTGGTCGATCGCTCAAAAACATCCCGAGCGGGTGGCGAAACTCGTTGTCATGCAAGTTCCTTTACCCGCCGTGTGGCGCGAGAACATGTCGCTGCGGCAATTGCTCCGCAGTTGGTACATGTTCTTTTTCCAAGTTCGACATTTGCCCGAATGGTTGATACGCCGGCAGAATTTTCGCGTGCTCGAGAAATCCTTTCAGGATAACGTGGGACGCAGAGGCAGCTTCACCGCCGCCGACGTTGAGCGCTACAAAGAAGCCGCGCGACAACCGGGAGCATTAACTGCCGCAGTGAATTATTATCGCGCGAATGTTTTCGAGCGACTGTTTGCCCGCTCAAAAGAAGCCGGCGAAGGCCGGAAGATTCATGTGCCCACACTCTTTATTTTTGGTGAACAGGACTTTGCGATCTTGCCACGTTCGGTGCGCGGACTCGAAACACATATCGCAGCCGAATACCGGGAAGTGCGCATTCCGGATAGTGGACATTGGGTGCAAAATGAAGCGCCCGGTGAAGTGAACGCGGCGCTGTTCGAGTTCCTCGCTCGGCGAGTAAAGGAAGATAACGGATGACTGACGAGACCAACGTAGTCTTGTACGAACTCGACGGCGCGGTCGCACGCATAACGCTGAACCGACCGGCCAAGCGAAACGCGCTAAACAGCGAGCTGATAACAGCGCTAAAGCA
>JBKPNP010000798.1:0-8230 GCA_046732775.1 Acidobacteriota bacterium | reverse complement strand
GCCGCCGCGTCGCCCTCCGCTTCGCCGTCAAACAAGCCATCGCCGGCAGCTACCGGAACACCCTTGGAAGCGGCATCACCTTCAGCTTCGCCGGGAAGGCGGCCATTGCCGCCCATAAGAATACAGCCAAGAGTTCCTCCGGTGATCAAGCCGACGCCGTGAAGTTGAAAGCGGTACTGATGCAGTTTAGGGGAGCGGGTCTGAGTGACGTGACGTCTCTACCGCGGACGGTCCTGACTTCATATCACAAAGCGACCGCAACCAACTTCCAGCAGTACGTCGAAAGGTGCTGACCTTGACTAATCGATTCGTTTCGCATAGAACCCATGCGCTCTACTTACAACATGAACGGAGTTAGACCAATGAAAAAGCTCTTCCTACTCGTGTCTGCACTGACGCTCTTTGCAGCCTGCGCCGCTCCTGAAACTCCCGCGCCTTCGTCAAACGCGAACGTTTCCAGCACGCCCGCTGCTGTGGCTATGACGGAAACAGCGGCGATCGCAAACGAAAAAGCAATCTGGGACTCAATCAAGACCAAAGACTATGCGGCCTTCGAGAACATGCTCGCCGCGGATCAAATCGAAGTTACCGGCGAGTCGGTTAACGACAAGGCACAGTCAGTCGCAATGGTGAAAGACTTTGAACCGACCGAAGTGAACTATAGCGACTGGCGGTTTATGTCGATTGATAAGGATGCATACTTGATCACTTACACGGTCGACATGAAAGGCAAGTACAAAGGCAAAGAATTTCCCGCGGAATCCGGTCGGGCTAGTTCAGCCTGGGTAAACCAGGGCGGCAAGTGGCTGGCTATTTATCATCAGGAGAGCCCAATCAAAGCCGCGACGCCCGCACCTGCGACACCGAAAAAGACTCCAGCCGCCACGGCTACTGCATCGCCAGCGGCACCGGCGCCCGTTCCCGCGACAGGTTCCGATCCGAGCGCGAACGAGAAGATTGTTTGGGACCTTTTCAAAGCCAAGAACTACGACGGCTTTGCGAGTCTGTTGGATCCGGCGTTTATCGAAGTAGAGCCAGATAAGGTTTACACCAGAGCAGAAGCGATCGAAGGCGTGCAAACCTTCGATGCCACGAAGGCCACGTTGAGCGACTGGAAGTCAGTGACGCTCAACAGCAAAGCCGCGATCACAACCTATGTAGCGAAGGTTGCAGGGATGCCCGGAGACGGCGAACGACATGCAACGGTCTGGGCTGAACGCAACGGTAAATGGGTGGCGCTGTTTCATCAGGGTGGCACACCGATAAGGAAACCGTCAGCGGCGCCCGCGCCAAGTGTTGCCGCTTCACCGAAACCGTCGGCGTCGCCGGCAGCAGCGAAGACGCCATAAGGCAACGACAACTGAAGTTTGTCGGACAAACGAACGAGTAAGGGAAGAGAAGAGAAGGGCGGAGGCTATTCCGCCCTTTTATTTGCTGCTTTCGTTTTAAGACCAGATACCGGGAACGTGCGTTTGGCAAGTGGGGCACGTGCCGCTACCGGTGATCTTGATCTCAGTGATCAGGTACCCATGACGCGCGACCAGCAGCTCATCACACGAAGGACAGTAAGTGTTTTCCCAGCGGCCGACCCGGCCCGGAAGATTGCCTGCGTAAACGAAGTGCAGGCCTGCCTCTCGTCCGATCTCGCAAGCGCGTATCAACTGTTCCGCCGTGGTGTTCGCGTTTTCAGTCATGCGATAGTCCTGATGAAAAGCGGTAACGTGCCAGGGGATATCTGGCGAAACAGAAGCAATGAAGTCCGCTGCGCGTTTGAGCTCCTCTTCAGAATCGTTAAAGCCGGGAATTACGAGGGTAACGATTTCTTCCCAAAAACCTCGTTCGTGTACCAGCTGCACCGTCTCCAGAATATTTCCCACCACGCCGCCCAGTTGGCGGTAGCTCTTGTCGTCCATCGTTTTCAAATCGATCTTGTAACAGTCAGTCCAGGGACGAATGTAATCGAGCACCTGCGGTGTTGCGTTCCCATTCGAAATAAACGCAGTGCGAAATCCTTCGGGACGTGCTTTCTTAAAAACCTCGACGGCCCATTCAGCGGTGATCAAGGGTTCGTTGTAACTGCTGCCGACCATTGACGCGCCGTAAGCTTTCGCCATCGCGACGAGGCGCTCCGCGGTGACAACTTGAGGCTGCGTGCCCGCTGTGTCGTCGCGCAAGGCCTGCGAAGTGAGCCAGTTTTGACAATAAGCACAATGCAGATCGCAGCCGAGCATGCCGAAGGTTAAGGTGTCGGAGCCGGGCATGACATGGAAGAATGGCTTCTTCTCGGTGGGATCGCAGGCGAGCGCGGCGACGTAGTTTGCAGGCACAAGCAAACGTCCGCCTTCGTTGAAACGTACTTTGCAAATGCCTCGCTTGCCTTCGTTGATCAGGCAGCGATGACCGCAGGCGTAACACTTCAACGCGTCGTCAGCGAGGTGTTCGGTTAGTTCCGGCGCGCCTTCGATAGTTAAAGCGTCGAGCGTACCGGCTAACGACTTTGCCTTGTTGCTAAACGGCATGAGCTGCTTCGTTAGTCCCCCTTAGTTCACTGAACTTGTGGAATTGTAGCAAGCGGGGAAGAGTGCCTCTAATAGTCCCGCGCAGCGGGACGACCGACAATAGCCCAGCACGTCAGTGCTGGGGATTCAACGCAGCAATGGGTCGAGTCCGCTATGCGGACGACTGAAGTTTGATGATTCGGCCGTCCGTTTCACGGACTGCATAGGCCGTCGTAACTCCGAAGGAGTTCGCTAATTTCAGCCCAGGGTTTCCTACCCTGGGAGAACTTGCCGGTTAAGGTGCTCTTTAACTCTGAAGGAGTTAAGTAACCGGAAGAAACTCCTTCAGAGTTAGCTGTTCAACGCTCGCCGATTGACCCAGGGTAGGAAACCCTGGGCTAAAATTAGCCAACACCTTCGGTGTTAGTCTCTCATTTCGAGTAAACTTCCCATAATGATCATCGAACAACTCACTGTCACCGCGTTCCAACAACACACACGTGTGATCGGTTGCGAGCAAACCAAGCGAGCCATCTGCATCGATCCAGGAGACGACTCGGAAACCATTGCAGCCGCTATCGACAAGCACGGCTTTGAGTTGCAGGCGATTGCCGTCACCCACGCTCATCTCGATCATATTGGCGGCGTAACGGCACTGAAAAAACTTAAACCGGAGGCGGCCATCCTGATTCACAAAGCCGACGAATTTATTTATCAGGCCCTACCGGAACAGGCGGCCTGGATCGGTATTCCGCGAAGCCAATGGGCGTCGCTGGGGTTTGACTTCGCGCCGCCGCCGCCGGTGGATGCGTATTTTGAAGACGGCCAGAGCTACGCGGTCGGCGAAATCGAATTTCAGGTGATTCACTGTCCGGGCCACACGCCGGGTCATGTCGTCTTGTTTGCTAAAAAGGAACGCAAAGTATTCGTTGGCGACGTTTTGTTTGCCGGCTCGATAGGCAGGACGGATCTGCCGGGCGGATCTACTGAACAACTGCTTGACTCAATTATGAACAAGCTACTGCCACTCGGTGACGATGTTGAAGTTTACTCAGGACACGGTCCCGTTACGACACTTGGTCAGGAAAGAAAAACCAATCCGTTTCTCACCGGCGCCTATGAAGCAGGACGGGGTAGGTTCTAGCAGGAGTTCGACCAAATAGAAGCGACATTGTCGCTTTAACATCGCTGACTATTTCTTGGTAGGGCCGCGCAACTTACTCGCCTTTAGTTCTTCCCATTTTTCCTTTTGCTCACCGTTAAGCTGACTCGGCAAGCTCTCCACGGAAATATTGTTCTGCGCGCAGAAGTGTCGCCACAACACGAACCGCATATCAAACTGTCCAGTCTCATCTGAAATGATGTTATCAACCGGAGGCTTTTCGTCTTTTTGTCCCTTGGCCATAGCTGTAAACCAACACCCTGATCTTTAAAGTATGTGGGGGTGCCAGAAGTTTATCAGCTTTCCGGAAAATAGTTGACTGACGTGTAACGCAAACTGTCAGTTTGCGTCCGCGTTGGCTGCTATCAACCGACGCAAACTAACAGTTTGCTTTACGGATTAGGTCACCGCATGTCGGTATTAATTGGGCATCAATACGGTGTCGACCACATGAATGACGCCGTTTGATTGGCGCACGTCGCCGATGGTTACTGTTGAGGTGCCGCCGCGCTCGTCTCGCAGCACCAGACTCTTGCCGCTCATCATCGCAGTCAACGTTCCGCCACTTACTGTTTTGAGACGCGCCGTGCCGCGGCCTTTCTTGATCGCATTCATAATCGATTTCGCATCCATACGACCAGCCACCACGTGATACGTCAGAATCTTCGTCAGCATCTCCTTGTTCTCCGGCTTTACCAACATGCCGACTGTGCCAGACGGAAGTTTATCGAAGGCCGCATTTGTCGGAGCAAACACGGTAAATGGGCCAGGGCCCTTGAGTGTGTCAACCAGCCCGGCTGCTTTGACTGCCGCGACCAGCGTGGTGTGGTCGGCAGAGTTGACCGCATTGTCGACGATATCTTTAGTGCGGTACATCGCCGCGCCGCCTACCATCGGATTCTGTGCCTGCACACTGAAGGCGACACCCATGGTCGCAACGATCAGCAACATCAAAAACATTCTTCTCATTTCTTGCGCATCCTCCTGTTTAGTGAACCGTTATTTTCTGCGTAGCCCGTTGAGATATACGGAGCTTGCAGAGGCTGCGGATTTAGTTCGCTGAAATGTCTGTTGAGGTAGGAGAGACATTCCTGTCTGTTGTTGGCAGGGCTCTGCCTCAAAGGTTCTGAGGCCCGCAGTGATAAAGGAATTTTTGAATTAACTTCGAAGGAGTTCGCTAATTCCAGCCCAGGTTTCCTAGCCCGGGACAGCAAGCCGGGACAATGTCCTCTTTCGGCGTTCAATGGAGGCTCATTACCCAGGGTAGGAACCCTGGTCTGGAATTAGCCAACACCTTCGGTGTTAAAAAAATATTTGTTTGAGCGTAGGACAGAAATTAGCTACCGCTGACGAGATAAACAGCGCCGGTCGGCACTTGAACGCCACTCTCCGGTTCAAGTGTGATTGCAAACACGGCGGCGCTGAGCGCCTCCGCCGGCATCTGATCCTTCAGCATGCCGGCTCCGGAAGGATCGGTCTTGAAAACTTTGCCCGGCATTTTCTTGCCGTCTTTGATGAACCAGAGTTGATACGCTTTCCCCGCCGGCGCCGCGGGTAAGCCTTTCGCCATCAACATCGCCTGACCGTCTTTGTCATAGGCGATCATCGCGTGCGCTCCCGGGGCAGCGTTAGTTCCAGCGAGCTCGGCCATATGCGCGCCCGGGGACGTGATCAGCGAAATTACCTCGCGTTCGTGCTGCAGCTGTTCCTGAGTCTTTCGCATTTCGGAGTTCAGACGCGCCACCTCGAGGTCGTTAGCTCGCTTTTGTTTCCACACGAAGAGCAACGAAATCGACAACGCGATCAGCGCAACTGTGGCTGCGATTGCCGCGAATGAAGCGAGCGGCGAACGTTGAAGTTTTGCCGGACGCTCAAACGGAAGGACTTGAGAAGCCGTTTGTTGTGCTCCCGTCGCACCAACGTTTTGAGGTTCGTTACGAAGGGCGGCAAGAATATTTTCGCGCACGCGAGCAGATGGCTCCACCGGGTCGGCAGCGAAAGCTAACATGGCCGCAGTCTCTTCCCAGTTGACCGTTTGCGAGCGACATTCATCGCAGCTATCGAGATGCCTCGCGAGTGCACGGGCATCCGCCGCGTCGAGCGCAGTCAACGCGTGGGCAGCTAACAGTTCCTGGTACTCTTCGTGGCTCATCTGTTTGCCTCACCCAGAATTCCTGTTTGCGTTCGCAGAGTTTCGCGCAGTTTGGTCAACGCTGAGCGCATACGCGTTTTCACCGTACCGAGCGGCGCATTAAGTTTCGCGGCAATCTCTGTTTGCGTCAGCCCCTCAAAATAAGCAAGTAGCAGAGTGCGCCGCTGCTCTTCAGGTAGCTCTGCGAGCGCCTGACGCACGATATCTTTCTGTTCCGAACGAACGGTTTCTTTTAACGCGTCAGACGCCTCCGCCGGCTGATCTTGCGCGACGGACGTAGCCAGCCGCTGTCTCGAGCTCAGAATGCGAAGGCGATCGATCGCGCGACTGCGCGTCAGCGTCACCAGCCAGGTAAATGGTTTGCCGCGTTGCTCATCGTAATCCCCGGCGCGTCGCCACACCTGCAGGAAAACCTCCTGTAAGACATCTTCCGCTTCTTCGCGGCTGTTCAATATACGGACGAGCAAGCCGAACAGGATTACCCGGTATTGGTCGTAGAGACGGGCCAACGATGCTTCATCGCCGCGCGCGATGGCTTGCAGTAAGGCAACATCAGACACTTGTGAGACTTCAGCTCGCACAACAAATCTTGATTAGCTTTTCGATATACGCACGTTGTTTAGCAAACGGATTGGGTTGAAGTTCCCTCTCCAGTGGGAGAAGCTTGCCCCAAAAGTCTGGCATCAGATACTAAACACCGAAGGTGTTGGCATTTTAGCCCAGGGTTTCCTACCCCGGGTCAATCGTCCAGCATCGAATGCCTTACTCTGAAGGAGTTTCATCCGATTCCTTAACTCTTTCAGAGTAAAGAGGATCTTAACGGCTTAATTCTCCCTGGGTTGAAACCACCCTGGGCTGAAATTAGCGAACTCCTTCGGAGTTAATCTTGTCGCCTAAAAGAAAGGACGGACGCATCCGGTCCGCCCCATCGACTGCCGTTGTGGTCGCTTCCTTACGCGATCGTGATCTCCGGCGATAAGTAAACATCCTGAATTGCATTCAGCAACTCGATGCCTTCGCTCATTGGCCGTTGGAAAGCCTTCCGGCCCGAGATGAGACCAGTGCCGCCACCGCGTTTATTGATCACTGCCGTGCGTACTGCTTCCGCCAGATCGCTGGCGCCCTTCGACTCGCCGCCAGAGTTGATCAAACCCGCGCGGCCCATGTAGCAATTCGCTACCTGATAACGTACCAGGTCAATCGGATTATCGGTGGTGAGTTTCTCGTAAACCAGTTTGCTGGTCTTACCGTACGACTTGCCGAGCGCTTTCTCGACCGCCGGATACCCGCCGTTCCGTTCCGGAAGCTTCTGCTTGATGATGTCGGCCTGGATGGTTACGCCAAGGTGATTGGCCTGACCCGTCAGGTCGGCTGACGCATGCATGTCGCCTTCCGGCGTTTTGAATCCGGAGTTGCGAATGTAACACCAAAGAATGGTACCCATGCCGAGCTCGTGAGCGTGGGCAAAAGCCTCGCTGATTTCGGTAATCTGCCGGGTGGATTCTTCGGAGCCGAAATAAATAGTAGCGCCCACCGCCACCGCTCCGAGATCGCGCGCTTCCTTCACGGTGCCAAACAACACCTGGTCAAACTTGTTCGGCAAGGTAAGCAGTTCGTTGTGGTTGATTTTTACGATGAAAGGAATCTTGTGCGCGTATTTCCGCGCGACCGAACCGAGCACACCGTAGGTGGAGGCGACGGCGTTGCAGCCGCCCTCGATTGCCAGCTTCACAATGTTTTCCGGATCGAAGTACTGGGGATTCGGCGCAAACGATGCACCGGCGGAGTGTTCGATGCCCTGATCCACCGGGAGGATCGAGAGATAACCGGTGCCGGCCAGCCGGCCGTTGTCGAACAGTGACTGCAGGGAACGCAAAACCGCAGGCGAACGATCGGAATAAGCCCACACGCGATCGATGAAATCGGGGCCGGGGAGGTTGAGCTGGTCCTTCGAAATTGTCTGGGAAGTGTGATCGAGCAGCGTCCTGGCGTTGTCCCCAAGGAGTTCTTCAATTCGATCGAGCGGGGTCGTTGCCCGTTTTAGTTCGGTAGCCACTGTGTGTCCTCCTGAAATTGCCGTGCGGCAGGTCGAAAGGTGAAATTGTTCAGCGAATCACGCGAATTGTAGCATAAGAGGCCTGTCCGCGCCGTTTGGCCGCGGGCGGAAGTACTGTGATGAGACTAGAGCGCAAGCGTCTCCCTTGCAGCTTTAAGTTACCTCTTTCCGACCATCGCAACCGGGACGGTTGCGCTCCAGTCCATTAGCTGGTTGCAACTGCGCGCCTCATTGCGGCAATCGAGTCTCTCGCAAACTGTTTTTGCAATCGCCGCGCTACGAGCGCACCGAATCGCGCCAACGGATGGCGTGGGCGAGAGAACGCAAAAATGTCGTAATAAACCGAGCCGTCTTCGTGTTGT
>JBKPNP010000797.1:0-3808 GCA_046732775.1 Acidobacteriota bacterium | reverse complement strand
GCAGCTAATCCGGAAGTGGAGTCGATCAGGGTGCCTGCCCAGCAGGTGCGCGTACAGGGAATCTATCGCGGATTGCTTCGGCCTGCCTCCTAAATGTCGTTGTCCGACAAGCTTCAGTTTTGTCTCCTCATTCAAACCCGCAAATTATTTAAGGAAACGACAAGCTAAAGTTTGTCGGACATCAAGCGTACGAAGCTAGCGTGCGTTCGCGTAAAGGCAAAGGTATATGCGTAACTCGTGATCTGACAGGGAAGAAGGTATCGAGACGCGCTAGTTTGAGCACGTTGGCCACCAACCGCGAAACGTTTGTGAGTTCCAAGCGGATCTGGCGCGCTTCCCACTGATTCCTCAACTCCAGCATCACACCCAGTCCGTGGGCGTCGATCATGGTCACTCGCTGGAAGTCGAGAATCACCGTGCTGACGCCTGATGCTAAATTCACGGTCTCATGCAAAATCTCGGTTTCGCCGCTCACGAATTGTCCTTGGAGTCGCAGCACCGCGACAGTGCCCAGTCTTTTGGCGTGTACTTCCATGATGACCTCCCTCTGATTGATACAACGCAATGACCGCTCGTCGGTTGCGTTTTCTTGCCTGCCAACATTAAAGACGTGCGAAAGCCGATTCTGTTAACAGGCGGGTCCCTGAGGCCTGGCTCGAGCCGATGTCCGACAAGCTTCAGCTTGTCGTATTTCTTTTAACCGGCGAATTAATAAAGAAACGACAAACTAAAGTTTGTCGGACATTAGTCGGACATTAGAAGCCGCGCAGTGGCATGGAGGAAGGGCGCTGGAGCCAATTCGTTTCCGGATAACTGCAGTCGGCGCTGATTACGTGCAGCGTGTAGGCGTGGCGGGACTTTGTTGACCGGTTAGCCAAACTCTTATGCGGCAGCAGGCCGTTGAGAATTATGACGCTGCCTTTTTTCACCTCGAGCGGAACCAGCTTTTCCTCATCCCACGGCGACGAGTCGTAAACATCAAACTCCATCCCGCGGGGAGTTCGTTGCCAACGCGACTTTAATCCGACCGTGTGGCCCCCGCGGATTGCCCACAGGCACCCGTTCTCCACTGTGGCATCTTCGAGCGCGAACCAGAGTCCCGCAATCCGCTGTGGCTCCGTGTAGAGGAAAGTGCTGTCTTGATGACAGGTAACTTCGCCGCCGATGCGCGGCTGTTTGAAGATGTACATGCCCTGCAACAAAAGCGGCCGTTCGAAACCCAGGTCCGTGACTAGTTGTTCGACTTGCGGTGCGCGTGAGAATTCGTTGAACACCGGATCGAGATCGTGAAGCGCGTGTCCTACCTTGTTGATTGACAACTCCTTACTTTGCTTCAGCGTCCCCGTTTCCGTAAACGCGTCTGCTTCAAAAAAGAAACGGATTTTGTCGCCGGAGCTTAAGAAGTAGTCATCACTTATGTGCTTCTGTTCGTCTGTCGAAAAGACGGATACCACACTGGGATCGAAGTCACGAACGAATTGCTCAGCTCTTTGCCGGAGGCCGTCGCAGGCCGCCTCGGTGACAAAGTTCTCAATGACGAGAAACCCCTCACGCTCGTACTGCGTTAATTGTTCGCTGGTCAATGCCATTAGGAATTTTAACTGTGCCGACGCTGGCCGCTGTGAGGGCCGCCATCAAACACGCTAAGATGGGCGAAGAATTTGTTTGGGATAAATTGTTTTATGGAGCCGGCTGCCGGAATTGAACCGGCGACCTTCTAATTACGAATCAGACGCTCTACCAACTGAGCTAAGCCGGCTTGGAATGCAGTCACTAAGCGTGTCCGCGCGCGCGAGCTTGCACTATACGAATGCGAAGTTTGCAGTGTCAAGCAAGGGCGATATCGGAAGCGCCCCGTTTGGTGTTGTAACGCAAACTGTTAGTTTGCGTGACGCGTTGAATGCCATTCATTCATCGCAAACTAACAGTTTGCTTTACAAATCTTAACGAACCAGCGGTTTGGACAAGTGGAAAACAATCGGCAGGTTACTAAAAGGGGAGGACGACAGCAACATGGGCAGAGAGCAGATGAGGAATTTGGAAATCGCGCGCGTAGGCGCGACGCAGGTCAACGAATTTGAGTACCAAAAACAGCACGGTCAAATGACTGAGCAGGAACACGCCGGACAACAGGGCGAGGGCGGCAAGCGTCTGACACAGGCCGAGCGAGTGGCGCAGATAACCGAGGCCGCGCATAAAAAAGTTGAGAAGCGCCGCAAGAAAGAGAGTGGCAAGACGGCAGATGTGAAGACTGCCAAGTCGGGTGCGGGGAAGACGGCTAAATCGGCATCAACGAAAACCGCGGGTGCTTCGAAGCAGCCCGCGAAGTCAGCTCCGGCAAAGAAAAGCAGTAAGGCAAAAAAGAAAAAGTAATGCAGTCGCGCCCCCAACACCTTTCCAATTCCGTCGGGACGAACCTGGTCAGCTCATCTCGGCGCCTTATCAGGTTGCTGGTAGTCGCGGTCGCCATCGTTTGCGCCGGCATGCAATCCATCGGCGCGCAAACGCCGCGCGCGAGCTCAGCGCGTTTGCCCACCGCGGAAAAGATCGTCGACGGTTACTTGAAAGCGATTGGCGGCAAGAAGCGGATTGCCACGCTTCGCGACGCTACCTACGAATGGGAAGTGCGCGTTAAAGATCAGGTGATGGGGATGGGAACGACGCAGGCCAAATTCCCATCGTCCGTCCGCGTCGATCTCACCTTCGGCAATGGCCGCGTGATCAACGCTGCGAACGCGCGCTCCGCATGGACGAAGGGCCTTGACGGAAAACTGCATACGCTCACTGATGCGGAGGCTGCGGCGGCGCGTCTGCAGGCGGCACTGGACGCAAGTCACCTCGTCGATCTCAAGAAACGAAACGTCCTCGCGCGCACTGTGTCGCAATCAACTCTTGGCGATGAACCGGTTTACGAAGTCGAATTTTCGCTGCGCAGCGGCGCCCGTCTGCGTTATCAGTTCAGCACGACGACGAGGCTGCTCGTCGCCATTGAGGATTCGGCACGCAAGACCAGCACACGGTTCGAAGACTATCGCTCCGAAGGAAACATTCTCGAGTCGCACCGCGTCAGCATTGATAGCGGCGGCAGCGGCCCGTTCACGTTTCTGCTACAGCGCGTTAGCTACAACACAGGCATAGACGACACCGCATTCGATCCGCCGCGTGCTGCGGAGTCAGTCGACGTTGTGGCGCTACTGCGCGAAGTGTCGGCCAACCAGGACGTTCTGGAACAACGGTTCACCGAATACTCGTTCGTGCAAAAGCAGACGGAGCGCGAAATCAACGGCAAAGGCGAAGTGAAAAAGGAGACGACCAAAGTTTTCGAGGTGTTTCCGATTCCAAACCGCGAGCCGGTGATGAAGCTCATGAGCGAGAATGGCGTTGAGCTCACCGGAGAGCGTGCGGCGAAAGAACAAAAGCGCGTTGAGGAAGAATTCGCTAAGGCCGAACGCGACAAGGACAAGGACGCGCGCGAGGCTCAGAAGCGAAAGGCTGAACGCGAAAAGAAGCGCAGTGCCAAGGCGCAGAAGGAAGGCGAGGACGACGACGTCGAGATTTCGCAGTTTCTGAAAATACATGAATTCGTTTCGCCACGGCGCGAACGCTTTCGCGACCGCGATGCGGTGGTCTTTGATTTCCGACCCCGGCCGGGATTTAAGCCGAGTAGTCGTCAGGAAGATTTGATTTCCAAACTCGTGGGCGTCGTATGGATCGATCCGATCGACAAGCAAGTGATGCGTCTCGAAGCGCGTTTGGCCGAAGGCTTCAAGATGGCCGGCGGGCTGCTGGTCAATTTACGTCCCGGCGC
>JBKPNP010000796.1:0-6087 GCA_046732775.1 Acidobacteriota bacterium | reverse complement strand
AGCGGCTATAATCCGGCCTTCCAAAAAGCTTTTACCAATCCACGGAGGACAGTAATGACTAACGCTATAGCTCAACCCGTCAGTTCTACGTTCGCATCAAGATTGCGCGATGCCGTAATGGAATACTCAATGCTGAAGCATCCATTTTACGTCGCCTGGACTGAAGGCAAGCTAAGCAAGTCAGTGTTGGCAGAATACGCGAAACAGTACTACGCCCATGTGCGCGCGTTTCCCACATACGTAAGCGGCGTGCATTCGCATTGTGATGATCTTTCGGTGCGGCGAGAACTGCTCGAGAACCTAATCGAAGAGGAACGCGGCGAAGAAAATCATCCGGAACTGTGGTTGCGGTTTGCGGAAGGTCTTGGCGTAACTCGTGAAGACGTCAGGTCGGCCGAGTTGTTGCCCTCAACCGTGGCTTCGGTAAAACGTTTTCAGTCGTTGACGCAAAGTGAAGACTACCGCGAAGGGCTTGCGGCGTTGTTCGCGTATGAATCGCAAATCCCAGCCGTCGCCCAAACGAAGCGCGAAGGCTTGAAAGAGTTTTACGAGGTCGACGACGAACGGGCCGTCTCCTTTTTCCGCGTGCACGAAAGCATTGACGTGCTTCATAACCAGCTCGAGCTGCAATTACTCGAGGACTCGTGCACGGAACCGGAAGAGCAGGAACACGCAATCGACTCGGCTCGTAATGCAGCACGAGCTTTGTGGGGTTTTCTCGACGGCGTAACGGAGGCGTATCTGCCAGCGTGACACTCGGCGGCGGTCTCCGTAGTTCCCGAGTGTTGTAAAGCAAACTGTTAGTTTGCGATTGTCGTAAAGCAAACTGTTAGTTTGCGATGAATGAATGCGATTCATCGCGCAGGCAAGCTGACAGTTTGCGATACAAGACCAAACCCAAATACCTTCAAGTTTAGCCTAATTGCCATTAGCAGTTCTTATTCCTACAATAAGAATCTTTAGTTTTTCTTATTTGCTGAACGACGTATAATGACCGCCGTTTCAGCCGTCTCCGGCGTTCAGTTTCCTTCGACGCCAAATAAATACAATCCCAGGGTTTCGACAGACGGGCGTTTATCGATCCAGTCGTTTTGCACTTCTACTTTTTGAGAGGCGCGGTCGTTCGGCCCGCATCCACTCGTTTTGAATGCGTCTGACCCCAGAAGGAGCTGAAATGAAAAATAGATTCAAGTCTCTAACCTTACTCGTAGCGGTATTGCTTTGCCTGTCGTCTGTTGCCTTTGCGCAGGAAACGACCGGCAGCATTGAAGGTACTATAAAAGATCCGGCGGGTGCAGTTGTTCCCAACGTCACTGTCACCATCACCAACGCCAAGGCGGCGGTGAGCGGCACCACGACCACCGGCGTCGGCGCCGGTTTCAAACGCACGAGTACCACGAATGACGAAGGGTTCTTCCGCGTCCTACAGGTTCCCCCCGGGACTTACGATGTGGTGACCACTCCTTCAAGCGGATTCGGCGAAGCGAGATATGAAAACGTTACCGTGGCGATCGGACAGAGCGCTCAATTGGCAATCACGATCAGTCCGGGCACCACCGCGACGGTGGTGGACGTTGTCAGTTCAGATGTGGCGCCGGTCGACACCACCAACAACTCAATCCAAACAACGATCAGCGCGCAGAAGATTGAACTGATTCCCAAGAGCACCGGCTTCACCGGGCTTTTGAAAACCGTCCCGGGCACGCGGCCTGAAAGTCGCACCGGTGGTTTCTCAGTCGATGGCGCGTCGGGCGGCGAGAACGTTTTCGTGATCGACGGTCAGGAAGTAACCAACTATCGCACGGGCAGTTTGAACGAGACCTACAACATTCCCACGCAGTTGGTCCAGGAAGTTCAGGTTAAGTCGAGCGGATTCGAAGCGATTTACGGCGGGGCGACCGGCGGCGTCGTCAGCGTGGTTACTCGTGGTGGCGGCAACGAGCTGCACGGCGAATTCGGAATGCAGTTTGAGACCGCCGGCCTTAACGGTAAATCCCGCCCGCTGCTCAGCAGATTTACTTCCGGCTCAGTCGGCGCAAACAATTTTGTCCAGAAGGCCGAGTACATACAGCCGGGCAAACCAGGCGGCACGAACTATTTTCCGACCGCGAATCTGGGTGGCAAGTTAATTAAGGACCGCCTCTGGTTCTTCGGTAGCTACACCCCGCAAATTTTTGAATCAATCATCAGCACAACCTACTACTCCGATGTTCCGTCTCCGGCGCGAACCGTGGTCGCCGGCGAAAAATATCATCGCACGCGGAAATACGAGTACGCGTTTGGCCGGCTTGATGCTAATGCGACCAGCAAGTTGCGGCTGTCTGGAACCTATCTCTGGAATCCAGTCGTTGACCAGGGCAGTATCCCGACTACGAGTTTTACGAATGTGAGCTCCTCGCTCGTTGGTTTGGGTAATATCCCCACCGCTGACTACAAGGGAACGATCGGCGTTCTTAAGGGAAGTCAGTACACGGATCAGCAGGGTGGCCGTCAAAGTTCCAATCTCGTTACTGCAAGTGCGGTTTACACGCCCAACAGCAAATTGGTTATCGACGGTCGTTACAGCCGAGGTTTCCTCAACGAGAAGAATGGTAACTATTTCATTCCGACGTTGTCTCCTCGTATCGCCGCCTGCGGCACCGCCAATCCGGCCTTCACCTGCGCCACTACCGGCGCGAACACCATCACGGTCAAAGATGTATCGGTGCGCACCTCGTACGACTTTTCGGCGGCCTATATCTTTACCGGAGGCGGGCAGCACGAGTTGCGAGGCGGCTACCAGCGCTTCACAATTTTCAATGATGTGCAATTGGGGAACAATGCGATCGGTGAATTGCGCTTCAATTATGGGACACCGATCTCCACCTTAGTCCCCGGTCTTACTAACACGCCGGGAGCGGTTGGCTCCGCGTCGTTTCGCCGGCAGGGAACGAATGGAACCGGATCGAATCTAAGCCAGGGTTTGTTCATTCAGGACAAGTATCAACCAACCCAGCGCCTGACGTTGAACCTGGGTATTCGCATTGAAAAGGAAAATCTTCCTTCGTTTAATGCGAACCCAAGCCTGATTAATTTTGGCTGGGGTGACAAGATCGCGCCGCGTTTAGGATTTGCTTACGACGTGACTGGTTCCGGCAGGACCAAGATTTTTGGCAGCTATGGCCGGTTCTTCGACCGCGTGAAGTTCGCGCTGCCGCGCGGCTTGTTCGGCGGCGACATTTTCCTCGAAGACTACATCGAGCTCTTCCCCGGTGAGAGTGCCTCGAGCTTCAACATCGGCAACGTGCTCGGTGGGTTCTCTGGAACCAGCACCTGTCCTACAAACGGGTTCATCGCTCCTGGCGCACGCAGCCGTTGTCAGAAAAATTTGCGTGTCAACGCAAACGATCCGAATGCGTCAGCGTTGAATGGCGGCGCGGTGGATCCTGACCTGAGACCGTTTCAACAGACTGAGTTTACGGTGGGCGGCGAACGGCAGGTTAACAAGGACTATGTTTTCCGCGTTCGTTATACCTACAAGAATGTTGACGAAGCGGTGGAAGATGCCGGCGTAGTCAATCCCCAAAACAGCGAAGCCTACATCATCGGCAATCCCGGCAGAGGCCTGCATCTCGCCACGCTTCAGGCGCTCGGCTACACCAAATCGATCCGGCCGCAACGCCGCTACGACGGTTTGGAGTTTGTACTCGAAAAGCGTCTGTCGAATAATTACTACTTCAACGCGAACTACACCTTCAGCCGGCTCTATGGCAACTACTCGGGTCTAACCAGTTCAGATGAGCCGCATCTCGTCGAAGGCCGACTGGCTCCGGGTGTTACGCGCGCGTTCGATTTACCTTTCATTGGCTTCACCGCCAAAGGTGTACCGGACAACGGCCGGCTGCAGACGGATCGACCGCACGTGTTCAATATCTTCGGCGCCTACATCCTTAACTGGAAGGGCGACAATCGCGCCCATGCCACAGAGTTTTCAGGTTTCCAAACGATTACGTCGGGAACCCCGCAAACTACAACAATCTACGGCGCCTCGACGGTAACTCCGCAGATATTCCTGGGACGCGGCGACCTGGGACGGAGCCCGACGTTTACGCAGACCGATTTCAATATCACGCATCGCTACAAGCTCGGACGTGATCAGAAATACACGGCGGCATTCGATCTCAATTTTCTGAACCTATGGGATCAGGCCACCGTCACCGGTGTTTATACGACCATGAATCCGAGCACCGCCCAGGTTAACGGCCCGGCTCTCGGCTTCCCGAATACGACGACCGGCTACGCGAACGGTTACACGTCAGGAACATTGCTGCAGCCAATCCTGGCGCGCATAGCGTCGCAGGCTGACCGCAGTGACGTGCGATACAAACTGCCGTTCCTGTATCAGCCACCTCGAGCCGTGCGCTTCGGCGTCCGGTTCCTGTTCTAAGCAGGGAAGCACCTGCGGATCGGAGTGTTGCTCTGATCCGCAGGGTTTCGTGCTTCGCTTTCGCGCGTAGGTAGAGTGTGTGGGTCGCGTCGACGTCGGACATTTTACAAAACAAGGTCTTGTTGGACTTGACCGCGCGGGTGTATAAATAGGTTCTTCGTAGTCAAGAGGTCGCTGTCTTTCAAAGACAAATTGAGCGTTCGAGGCGAGTGACTTAATAGCCAGACTAAAAGTCGTTCGCGCTGATCACGGCTGGGTTTATTCGAACCGATCGGCAGCTCGTAGCGCTGAGAAAATTCTTGTTTGGTGCGACTGCACGAGTGTATAAGTTTACGTCTCCGGCGGCGATCCAGGCATTTCAGCAAAAAAACAATTGGTAGATATGAGAGGAACCCCCATGAAGCAGCTTTTTAGAGTTACCTTGCCACTTCTGTCTTTAACTGCGGCGCTGTTGCTCGCATTCAGTGCGGTCGTAGTAGCTCAGGAGATCACAGGGAACATCGTCGGCACTGTTAAGGACGCCAGTGGCGGTGTGGTAACCGGCGCAACGGTGACGATCACGGATGAAGACAAGGGTCTGGTGGTTCGCACTATAACCACTGGCGAAGGCGGCGAGTTTTCAGCGCCGCAGTTGTCGGTCAGCAATTATACGATCACCGTCGAAGCCCCCGGATTCAAGAAGTCAGTGCAGACTGGCGTGAAGATCGACGTCAATCAACGGCGCGCTGTCGACTTTGTGCTGGAAGCCGGAAACATTGCCGAAGTGGTGACAGTGGCGGCTGATCAAGTGGCGGTGGAATTGACTACCCCGACTGCGTCGACCGTGATTAACGGAGACCAGGTGCGCGAGCTGTCAGTTAACAACCGAAACTTCGTGCAGCTGGTTACACTCGCTCCCGGCGTCAGCAACGATCTCGCCGACCAGGTCTATGTTGGCACTACGAATCCTGCGGGACAGGCGAACACCGTCAATATTTCAGTGAACGGCGCTCGCAGCAGTTCGAACACTTTTTTAGTCGACGGTGCCGACATCACTGACCGTGGTTCAAACATCACCATTCAGGCATACCCGAGCATCGATTCCATCGGAGAGTTTCGCGTGTTGCGAAGCCTTTACCCGGCGGAGTCAGGAAACAGCGGCGGCGGCCAGGTCAACATCATCACTCGCTCCGGCGGCGATCAGTTCCATGGATCGCTTTTCGAATTCGTGCGCAACGAACGGCTGAACGCTAACGACTTCCTCACAAATTCGCTGGCGAATCCGCCCTTCGGTCGTGATTCAAACGGCAAGGCAAAGCGCAGCCCGTTTCGCTATAACAACTACGGCGGCACCATCGGCGGGCCAGTTTATTTTCCTAACTTCGGCGAAGGTACCGGCGGTATGTGGAACAAGCTGGATCGCACCTTCTTCTTCTTCTCTGAAGAGCAGCGCAAGGACCTGCGCTATCCGACCCTGGTGTCCAGCGTGCCCGACACCAACCTGCGCAACGGAATCTTTCCGATTCCCGTCTGCATAAATCGAAACGACGTGGTTGGCGCGACCTGTACCGGCGCCAATATTTTGCCGGCCGGAACCCCGTTGCCCGCGGCGTTATTCAATCCCGCGGCGCTGGCTTATATCAATCAGATTTATAACAAGCTGCCGCAACCCAACGCCGCTA
>JBKPNP010000795.1:0-2341 GCA_046732775.1 Acidobacteriota bacterium | reverse complement strand
CGGAACCCTTAAATGTCGAGGCCGCAATCAAGCCCAACACGAAAATGGTTTTCGTCGAGACGCCGACTAATCCGGTGATGATCGTTACCGACTTGCGTGAAGTGTCTGAGATTGCTCATCGCGCCGGCGCGCGTGTAGTGTGCGACAACACTTTTATGTCGCCCTACCTGCAGCGACCGTTGGAGTTTGGCGTGGATATCGTGGTGCATTCGACTACGAAATATTTGAATGGCCACTCGGACGGAATCGGGGGGGCGGTTTTGTTGAACGACGAAACCGACGCGCAGTGGATCGGTTTCATTCAAAACAGCGCCGGGGCAATTCTCTCGCCCTTTGATTCCTGGCTGGTGATGCGCGGCACAAAGACGCTCGCCCTGCGTATGGAACAACACGACAAGTCGGGCCGGGCCGTCGCAGCTTTCTTAGAGGAACATCCGAAGGTGCAGAAGATTTATTACCCGGGCTCCGCGTCCCATCCGCAGCACGCTCTCGCCAAACGACAGCAACACGGCTTTGGTGGAATGGTCGCTTTCGACGTCGGCTCTCTGGAAGCTGCGCGCGTAGTGCTGGAAACGGTGAAACTGTGCACGCTCGCTGAGAGCCTGGGAGGAGTTGAAACACTCATCTCACATCCGGCGACAATGACTCACGCTTCGGTCGACACCGAGAAGCGCGCGCGGCTGGGCATTAGCGATGGGCTGGTCAGAGTTTCTGTCGGCCTCGAAGATACGGATGATATAATCGCCGACCTCGATCAAGCTCTGAACAGTATTTGAGAACTAAGACAAAAGTCCAAAAGACCTAAGACAGTGACAGCCAAACTTTGACGGGTTAGAATTCATTCGCACTTTGCCTATTCCTGAATCGCCTTCACGCACCATATGATTGTTGAGCTCCACGCAAAATCCGACGTAGGTCGTGTTCGCCGCGGAAACGAGGACAATTTCCTCGTACTCGAATTATCGAAACAGCAAACCTGGACAGCCACGGATGGTTCCGATGCGCCTGTGGACCTGGGCAATTTTGAGCTCGGTGAAAAGGGCCTGGTGCTGGTCGTTTCTGATGGCATGGGTGGCGCGCTCGCCGGCGACGTTGCCAGCCGCATGGCAGTAGATTCAGTGCGCGACATGATCATGGGCAACAACTCCGATAAGGGCTGCGACCCGGAGGAGTCCCTGGTTGACTGCCTGAAGAGTGCAACCGTTTATGCCAATCTGGCGATTCATCACAAGAGTCAGGAAGACTCGCGTTGCGCGGGAATGGGTGCGACGTTCACCGGCGCCGCAATTCACGGCGACCTGCTCGACCTCGTTCAGGTCGGCGACAGCCGCGGTTATCTGCTGCGTAAAGATCAAATTCGTCTGGCCACCAAAGATCAGTCTCTCGTGCAGCAACTCGTTGACGTCGGCCAGATAAGCGAAGCCGAGGCCGAGACCCACATGTTTCGCAATGTGATCCTGCAGGCGTTAGGCGCGCAAGGCGATGTGACCCCTGTGACGGGCAGAATCCGTTTGCGGCGTGGCGACACTTTGCTGCTCTGTAGCGACGGTCTGTCCGGTAAGCTGCGCTCAGAGGATATTCAGAACATCGTGGGTGACAATCCGGATCTGGCGAAGGCGTGTGACGAGTTGATAGCGGAAGCGAACAATCGCGGCGGTGAAGACAATATCACCGTGATTCTGGCGCGCTTTACCGGCGACGAATTGGAAGAGCCGGCGAGTGAGCGAATTACCGTTGAGTTGCCGCCGATGCAGGAAGAAGACAAAACGCTGGACGACACCTACAGCCCTGACACTGAACCTCGCTAAGCTTCACTGCTCTGACGCTCCATCTTCTGCCAACGCCTTAGCGCGCCAGTCGGCGCCGCCTTCATCCATCCGGCGCACAAAAATCGACGAGCCCTGAATACTTTCCACCACCACGCGTTCGCCGGCTTCTAAAGCCGACTCCCCTTCAGCCGGATAAGCGGTCCAGGTCGAACCAAACACTTTCACTGCGCCTTCCTGCATCGCACCGCGGCTGGACGAAACGACAGTACCAATCTTTCCCGGCAGCGAATCAACGCCTGTGCGCAACGAATCACCGGTCTTCTCACGCGAGAAATAGTTGACGAAGATGGTCCGGGATGCGGCAGTGAGACCGATGGAAACAAACGCAAAAATCAGGAACTGAATGCCGAGGTTGCTGATACCAACCATCCCGGCAAGTGCGGCCGCCAGAGCGCCGATGCCAAACCACAGCAACACGAACCCTGCGGTAAACACCTCCGCCACAATCAACACGGCGCCAAGAATGAACCACAAAATCCAGTAGAGGTTTTCCATCAAGTCTATTGCGGGTG
>JBKPNP010000794.1:0-2770 GCA_046732775.1 Acidobacteriota bacterium | reverse complement strand
GTGGCGTCTACGTCTTCCGAAGTAGAACCAACCATCGCCAATTCGGAGTCGTGCACCAGGACCGATCCATTACCCGCGATCGCCGTCACGAATCCGCGCTTCATCAAGTCGATGATTAGAGGCGCCAGACCGGTTTTGATTACGTGACCGCCGATGCCCCAAATGATTGGCTTTTGCGACACACGAGCACGATGCATTCGCCCTGCAACTTCGCGCAGACTTTGTACGGCCAGAATGTTGGGGAGGCTCGAGAGAAAATCTTTTAGCGAGGAGTCTTCAGTGATTGGTCGAGACAAGTCGTTCAGAGAAACCTTGCTGGCACGAGAAGCGAGCGGATAGGTTGAAACGTGTTCCAGAGTCAGTGGCTTCAAGCCGTCGTCGTAAACTGAAGGCAAAACTAATCTCCTTCGAGCTATAAATAGTCGAGGTCCGCCAGATCTTGCTTCCGGCCGACAGCGGCCTTGTTTCGCTTCAGCAATTCTTTTGAGATGAATGGAACTTGTATTCCATCAAGATTGCCATACTCACGACCATTCCACGCTTCTTCAAATTCGACGGCGGATATTGATGTCATTAGATCCATCCGATTGGGTTCGACACCCAATTGAACGACTTGATCCGCAGCAGTAAAGTCTTCCTCGACGACTCCAATGTTTGTAAATCCGAATTCGTCGATCACCTCGGTCAGCCGTTTAGCATTCTCCGAGGACGACTCTACAAAGATATCAATGTCGCCGGTGTAGCGGGGACGCCCATGATACGCGAGTGCGAATGCCCCCACTATCACATAGCGCACGTCACGAGCGTTTAGTACTCGATAAACTCTCTTAAGTCTCGATCCAGCTTCATTAGGTTGGCCCGATCGGTGTTGAGTAATCAAAGTGAGCAGTATATCCAAGCGCTGCATCGATGACAGTGATTTGTATAATTCTCTGTTGGCTTTGTCGTTTTCGGCAGGAGACTTGAATACGCGTTTGACTCGAAGCATTCCGCTGATTGTAGCAAGCTATGAGTTATTTCAGATAGTGTAGCTGCTTCGCGAACGCCGGAGTGCCGGATCAGTGAATCGTTACGCGATCTTTTTGTTTTCGCCGTGAGAATTGCCGTTGCCGTTTTTGGCGAGCGCGCCATTCAGCAGCGGACGAAGGACCTGGCCCGTATGTGAGCGACGGGATCGGGCGACGTCTTCAGGCGTGCCTGCCACCACCACGCGTCCGCCGTGTTCACCGCCTTCCGGACCAAGATCGATGATGTAGTCAGCAGACTTGATAACGTCGAGGTTGTGCTCAATAACGATAATCGTGTTGCCGAGTGAGACCAGGCGCTGCAGCACGTCGAGCAGTTTGTGAACGTCGGCAAAATGAAGCCCGGTGGTCGGCTCGTCCAACATGTAGACAGTGCGACCGGTCGCACGTTTCGATAATTCTTTCGCGAGCTTTATCCGTTGCGCTTCGCCGCCAGACAAGGTCGTCGCTGATTGGCCCAGTTTGAGATACCCAAGACCGACGTCGAGCAGCGTCTGAAGTTTCTGTTGAATCTGCGGCACGTTTGCCAACACAGCTAACGCTTCTTCAACGGTCGTGTCGAGCAGTTCAGCGATTGATTTTCCTTTGAACTTGACTGACAACGTTTCGCGGTTGTAGCGCGCGCCGCGGCACACGTCGCAGAGCACGTAAACATCAGGCAGGAAGTTCATCTCGATTCGCTTCATGCCATCGCCTTCGCAACCTTCACAGCGTCCGCCCTTGACGTTGAACGAAAAACGTCCGGGCTTGTAACCACGCTCGCGAGACTCGGGCAGCATCGCATACAGCTCGCGCAACGGAGTGAACAGTCCGGTGTAGGTGGCCGGATTCGAACGAGGCGTGCGTCCGATTGGTGACTGATCAATCTCGATGACCTTGTCGATATGTTCCAGGCCCTCGACGGAAGTGCAGGCGCCCGGTTCGGCGAGCGAGCCGTAAAGGTGACGGGCTAGGGAAGGATAGAGAATGTCGGCGACGAGCGTGGATTTGCCGGAGCCGGACACGCCTGTAATAACGGTCAACAAACCTAGCGGAAACGTCACGTCGATCTCTTTAAGATTGTTTGCCCGCGCGCCGCGGACCGTTAGATATTTTCCGTTTGCCGCACGTCGCTGTAAGGGAACTTCGATCTTCCGGGCGCCGCTTATGTAGAGGCCAGTGATCGAGTTAGCGTTATGCGCGACGTCATCAGCAGTGCCGCACGCCACCAGTTCGCCACCGTGCGCGCCGGCGCCGGGCCCTAAATCGACGACGTAATCCGCGCGTCGAATTGTTTCTTCGTCATGTTCGACTACCAGGACGGTGTTGCCGAGATCGCGCAGTGCGCTCAGAGTGTCCAGCAGTTTTTGATTATCGCGGGGGTGCAGGCCGATCGACGGCTCGTCGAGGACGTATAGAACGCCGCGAAGTTGCGAACCGATTTGCGTGGCGAGACGAATACGTTGCCCTTCGCCGCCGGACAAGGTGGCAGACGAGCGGTCGAGCGTCAGGTAACCCAAGCCGACGCTCTCCAGAAAACGCAAACGATTTTTTATCTCGCGTAGTATCCCGCCAGCGATTTGCTCCTCGCGCTGATTCAGGGTGATCGCTTCGAAAGCCGTGACCTCATCTTCAATCGGCAAGGCGGTGTATTCGGCGATGCCGCGGCCGCCCAAACGCACGGCCAGCGAATCGGATCTCAAGCGACGCCCTTTGCAGTCCGGACACACTGACGGCGAAACGAGCTCTTCCAGTGTTTCTCGAAC
>JBKPNP010000793.1:0-8490 GCA_046732775.1 Acidobacteriota bacterium | reverse complement strand
AATGAAATTCGCGGCGGTTACCAGCGCAGCGAACCGTTCTTCAACGAAGGCGGCATTCCGTCTGACTTCGTGCTTAGCAACAACCAGGGTCCTTCGGGAACTGCGATTGCCGGCATCATCAGCAACCCGGAAGGCAGCTTCCGCAACCAGGGTCGAAACACCGACTACTGGAACCTTCAGGACAATGCCAACTACACCCGCGGGAACCACTCGTTCCGTTTCGGTGGTCAGCTGCAAACGTACAAGACCGTCGCTCTGAACTTCGCCGGTGTGACTCCGCAGTATAATTTTAGTACCACTGCTAACCCGAACACGCCGAGCCTCGCGGCCGCCTTGTTCCCCGGCACCATCAGCACCGCCGACCGCACGCGCGCCAACAACCTGCGTTACCTGTTGGCCGGTATCATCGGTTCGGCAACGCTGACGTCAAACCTCGTCGATATTCAAACGGGCTTCCGCAACGGCGCGCCCACGGCACGTGATCTTCGCTATGAAAACTGGTCAGCTTATGGTCAGGACCAATGGCGTATTTCACCGACCTTGACGTTGAACCTCGGCTTGCGTTACGACTTGTACACTCCACTCCGTAACGTCGATCGTATCTATCTGGAACCACGCATCAACTCCGGACAAACTGCCCAACAGGCAGCGCTTGACCCGGCTGGCTTTTACCAGATTGTTGGCGGCAACGCCGGCAGCGACAATGGCGCTTTCTTCAAGGCTGACAAAAACAACTTTGGCCCGACCTTCAGCTTTGCCTGGTCGCCAAACTTCAAGAACGGTCTGCTCGGCAGTGCTTTCCCGGGCGAAGGCAAAACGGTACTCCGTGGCGGTTATCGCATGAGCTATAACAGCGACGAGTATGAGCGCGCTCCTGACAATGCTTTGCTGAACCACACCGGTTTGGGATCGCAAACAGTCAACGCTCTCAACGGCGCTTCTCCGAACTTGCGCTCAGTCCTTACGCCGCGTGCAGATGCGGCGTCGTTTAGCGCAGTGCCGGGTAACTTCCCGACGCCAACCGTTCCGGTTACGCCGTTCCCGTACACAACCAATAACACGGCCAACTTCTTTTTCTTTGGCACCGTGTTCGCGGTCGATCCCGAGCTCCAGGTCCCGATGGTTCACGAATACAACATCGGCATCCAGCGTGAACTCGGCTGGGACAGCGTGTTTGAAATCCGTTACGTCGGCGCGCGCAGCAATCAAATTGTTCGCACCATCGACTTCAACCAGATCGACATCCGCAACAACGGTTTCCTGAACGACTTTATTAAAGCTCAGGCGAACCTGGCGTTGACCGGTAACCCTGGTTGCGTGTCGGCGGGATGCCAACCATTGACCGTTTTCCCGAATTTGGCGGGCGGCGGTTTAGTGACTGACCCGACTGTGATTGGTCAACTTCAGGGCGGCACCCCTGCCGACCTGGCTTTGATCTACATCCAGAACGGCTTGGCCGGAAACGTCAAATTCCTGGCGAATCCGAGCACCGGCGTTGCCAATATCCTTGGCAATGGTGGTCAGTTCAATTACAACGCATTACAGGCTGAAATTCGCCGTCGCTTTTCAAACGGTCTTCAGTTTGGCGTGAACTACACCTTCCAAAAAATCCTTGCTGATACCACGCAGGAGACGCAGACCAACGTTGACCCGTACCTGGACAACCTTAATCAGCGCCTCAACTACACCCGTCCGGACTACGATCGTACGCACACCATCAACGGCAACATGAACTGGGATCTGCCGTTTGGTCGCGGACGTCGCTTCCTGAATGGTGGCGGTATCGCCAGCAAGATTTTTGGCGGCTTCCAGATGACCAACATCATCAACGTCAGCAGCGGCGAGCCGACTTCAATCCGCGACAACCGCGGCACCTTGAATCGCGCCGGCCGTTCGGCTCTGCAGCCGGCGACCTCGAGCTTGACACCGAACCAGATCAAAGATTTGGTCGGAATCTTCCGCACGCCAAACGGGATCTTCTACATCGATCCATCCGTGCTGAATGCTCAGGCTTCTTGCCCGAGCTGCGCATCAGCAGCCGACAAAGCGCTGCGTCGTATCGACCTGACGCAACCGCTGGCTCCTGGTTTCATTATCAGCAGCATCCGCGGAGCGAATGCGTATGGCTCGACCCCGTTCACTGGCCAGGTGTTCTTCCCGAACAATCCTGGTTCGACGGGCAACCTGCCTATCAACTTCATCAACGGCCCAATGTATTTCAACTGGAACATGGGCTTCTTCCGCAACTTCAAGATGGGTGAATCACGTAACCTGCAACTGCGCTTTGAGGCGTTCAATGTCCTGAACCGCGCCAACTTCTTTATCGGCGAGAGCAGCGGCATGTTCAACGTCAACAGCACCAGCTTTGGCCGCGTGACTTCAACCTACGATCCGCGCATCGTGCAGTTTGGCGCGCGTTTCGACTTCTAACTCGTGAGCTGACTAAATCAGCTTCACTTAACAAATCGGGCGTTGCTTCCTTCGCAGAAGCAACGCCCGAAGTTTTTAGGTCCGACGAACTTTAGTTAGTGCTCCGGCTTTTACGCCGAACGACAAGCTAAAGCTTGTCGGACACTTCTACTGCGCGTTTGGAGGACTGAAGGTTTCCGGGGGAATCGCCTGATTGAAACCGAATTGATCCAATGTCATAGCCCAGTTGCCCCTAAAGGTAGTTAGCGATACGGCAGTGGCAACGCCAACGTTACCAGATCTATCCATCTCCAACGTGATCTTGTAAGTATGCGGCAAAGTTAAATCGCCCTCTTTCTTGAAGTCGCCAAATTCTTCGATCATTTTGTAGCGGCTCGGCTGCTGGCTCTTGTTGGAATCTACCGTGAGACCAACCGACGGCCTGACCACGAGGTTATATTCAGTGCGCACATGCTGAAACGTTTCGGTATCGAAGTAGACCTTAATCTCCATGTCCGATCCCCCACGCGGCACCAGGCTTATCTCGTAGGCATCTTTGCTGCCAATTTTCTTGGTTCCCCCGCCTGACAGCTTGGGCTTGCGGCCTGCCAGATCGTAAAGGGGCCACGCCTGCGAGAGCTCACCGCCCATGATCCCCGCCTTCATGAGTGGCTTATACGTCCAGATCAAATCTCCTAAATTGGTGCGCACTCCCGCCCGCGCGAAACCAACGCTTAGAGTTTTGCCGTTGAAACTAAGGGTTTCCTGCGGATAGTTTGAATTGGCAAATTGCATGTTAATGAGACTCATTTCGCCTTCGGACGCCAACACGGCCTGGCCCTGGAACTGATTTACTTGAGGCTCCGTGAAGGTGGCTGTAACCGAACCGCCGACGATGCGATTGGTAACTTTGGCCCGCGCCTCCGCGGTACCGATAGAGTCCAGGTTCTTGGCCACGATCTCTTCAGGCTTCAGCTTGTCAGCTGCGCGTGAAGAAAAAGGTAATGAGATTGCAGTTACGACGAATGCAGCCAGGGCAAAAACGCCAAACAGGCGATAGCGACTACGTCTGTTGTTCAAGTGAGTCTCTCCTTAAAGATGATATTCGGTCTGGGGAGTGGCTGCATTTATGTCACAAAACGGCAAGGTTGGGCAACTGATTCTATAACCTTCTCAACTTACACATTGCGTCTGGAATTATTTGCACCTTCTGAATCAAGGTGGGAAAATGCGCTAAAGCATCTTCGCGACAGAGGAGTGGTTATGAAGTCTGCATTGTTATTCATGCTGGGCCTTTTGCTCACGACCCCAACGTTCGCTCAAGACTCGACCGCTACCGCCGACGCACCCGGCGTTTCCGTCAGCGGCGCCAGCTGGCGCAAAGACGTCTTTGTTCCAGCGTTATATGAAGACCCAATGACGCCGAATCAGGAACAGGCCGATCTAAAGCGTGAGCAGAAAGAGATTAAAAAAGTCAGAGACGCGCGCGTGCGAGCGGGCCAGACCGCGCTTCCTCCCTTAACCAGGGAAGTCATGTCCCAGAGCAAAGACATGCCCGAGGGGCCATCTGTCAATTACATCTATCAGGTGAAACTCAAGAACACGGGCACCAAAGAAATTCGTTCTACTGTCTGGGAATATTTGGTTTTCGATACTGAGAACCATACCGAGATTGGACGTCATCGCTTCGTCGATAACACGCGCATCCGTCCGGGCAAGTCAGCAACGGTACTCGGTTATAGCACCACTCCCGCCACTACCGTGATTCACGCCACCAAAGCCGGCAGCAAAGGCGATCCAGTTTCCGAGCAAGTGGTGGTGAGTCGCATCGAATATGTGGATGGGACGTTCTGGCAGCGAGCGGTCCAACAATAGCTACTTCAAAACGGATGCCTGTGGGCTCAGGAAAACAAGGTGCCAACGTTGGAAGGTGCTGATCGGTTCGTTCGGCAATAGCCTCACGTAAGCAGTTTCAAAAAACAACTTCTCAGGTACAGGCCATTCAACCCGCATCGCTGGATTGAACGATGGCGGCGCGGACGTTTGTGCTGCGGTGTCCGTTGGTTTTGCCTCATCTTTCTTGCCGCCGGAATTTCGCTCTTCATAATTTCGCGAAGCATTGATCAGCGCGTCGCGCAATCGTATGCGGGCCTGCGTCGGCTTGTCGGTCGCAGCGTCGTAAATCATGACATCAGCGTCAAACACCGTAGCCACCTTCGAAGAATCAGGACACCAAACCGGCAACGCCTCGGTTAACTCGTCATCCAGCAAACGCTCTTTGCCGTCGAGCGTGATCAACCGGGGACGGCCCAGCGGCAGTTTGTAGTCGCGTTCGCGCGCGTCCCACTCACTTTCCTTACAGGCCATCGCCACGATCGCGTGATTATCCGGGGCCCAGGAGAGGGAAAAGTAAATCAGTCCTTCACGCGAGGTCAGCGGCTTCAGATCGTAACCGTCTCGATTGCAAATGTAGATTTGCTCAGTTGCAAATAACGGCACCGCTGCAAACGCGGGCGCGACCGAAGGCACCGGAACCACTTCTCCGATTTGCGGCACTTCAGGCTGACTTTCGAGCGCCGGCGTTGGCGTCGGGGTGGGCTTTAAACTCTTATGTGCGATGAAGCTGATGTAGTTTGAGTCGCCCGACCAGGCGACGGTTTCGGGAAAAACACAACCGAGCTCGGGCGGCGTCAGGTTGCGCAGAAAGAGTCCCTCGGCGGAATAAAGGTCGATGTGAAACTCCTGACTGGGCACATCGGCGCTTCCGTACAGAGCGAGCGCGCGTTGTCCATCGGGGGAACGAACGGTGCGCACGAGGGCATCATTTTCGCGGCGCGTGGCGAAGTCGATTTGAATCGCTTCAATTTTGTCATCCGCATCTTCTGCCTTGACGTTGTCAGGTACGGCCACGTCCGGTTCAAACCGAAAGGCGAGCCGTTGCGCGGGCACGTCCCGCAGGACGAGAGGTCGCACATCGCGGCGCTGCATGATCGTACTGCACGAGGCGCATGCCGAAATCAGGAGCGCCAGCAGTGAAACAAGCGGCAAGGCAATCCTTCTGTTATCGATGCGAAAATTCGAGCGAGACTTTTCTGCTACTGCGGGCGTGCCCAAACACTTAGTGGATTGGCTGGATGCGTAAGATTGGTTCAAAACTGGCTATTGGCCCTTTGCCGGCAGTTAGTGCGCGCGATAATAAAAATGCGAGGCCGTTAAGTCAATGCGCTTCCGGTTGCGGCTAACGGCCGTAGACCAACTCGCGCGAAAGAGAAGGATTGAGCGCCAGCAGCGCGCGGATCGTGTTGCGTGGAGACAGGTGATCGTCGTCGCCTTCGTCTTCGTTTACGCAATTGTGTTCCAGCGCCCGTGAAAGCCTTCGCTGGAGCGGTTCATAACTTGGAGAGGCGGCTACGAATGAACGCGCTACCATCGCGCCGACTAAATCACAGGTCAACTCTTCGGCGCGCTGACTATGAATCTTCAGCGACGTTAACTGCGACGCACGGCTGCCAACAATCGCGAAGAGCAGGGACAGGCTATCCTCGGAGCCGTCTGCGATGTGTACCAGCTCGTGGGCCAGAACGCTGAGTATGCCTTCGTCGGACGGCAGTCCCGCCAAAAAAATGGTTCCGAAAACGATCGTGCGCGGGTTCCTCATGAACACGGAGGCGTTGTCACGTGAGTCAACATCGGGTCGAATGTTTTTCACGGCGGCTACGTGCGCAATGGCCCGTTGCAACCGGCGCGTCTGAATGGGTGACTTCTGAATGCCGTAATCAGATGCCAATCGTTTCAACGAAGCAATTACGAGCGTTTTCGCAATGGGCAATAAACGTTGCGCGCGCTGGGCGCCCGCCACTGCTTCCGGACTTCTTACAGGCAGCGACGGCCGCCCTTGCATGTCATCAATAGGGACGCTCCCTTTTGGATCAGTTAAGCGTTCCCGGCAAACCGCGGCGCTGGCGAGCTCCACCATTTCTCGCGCTTCGGGAGATAAGGCGTCTCGTGAATGGCTGGTGAGCGTTTCGTCCTTTTGTGACTTTCCCTTCGCTCGTTTTTGACCCGCGACCAAAAAGCCGGCGCCACTCATGCCGGCGAGCAGAATGACGACTACAACACTTCGCAGCGCCTTGGAACGAAGGCCGCGCAGATCGTTTGGCGATGTGATTCTTAATAACGTCACGGGTTTTAACTTCTGTAGCTCAGCGATTGCGCCACTCCGGTTTGCGCTTCTCGAGGAAGGCGTTGATGCCTTCGGTGGCATCCTGCGTTTTCATCAGTTCATTCAAATACAGGTTCTCAACCTGTTTCAACGCTGCCTGGAATGAAAGCCCCTGACTCATCGTGATCGCTTCTTTCGTGAGTTCCAACGTTACGGCCGAAAGGTTGCGAAACTTGTTGAGTAACTCAGATGTTTTTGCAGCGAGCTCGTTGTCCGGCAAAACATAATTCACCAGCCCGAGGCGCGCCGCTTCTTTCGCTTCGATTAGTTCACCGGTCAGTATCAACTCCCGCGCCCGCTTGTCACCAATAACTCGGGGCAGCATCACCGCAGCGACGGGTGGAAACACTCCCAACTTAATTTCCGGCTGCCCGAAACGCGCGCGCTCACTAGCGATAACGATGTCGCACGCCGCTACCAGCTCACAACCACCACCCAGCGCCGCCCCATCAACCACGGCGATTGTTGGTCGGCCGATCTGTTCCAGGTTCAGAAAGATAGCGTGAAACGAGTCAAGCATCTGAAAGATCGTGTCTTCGACATGTTCTTCAACGGCGACGCCCGCACTGAACGCCCGACACTCGGGCGTAGCATCAAACACAATCGCAACCAACTCACGCTGACGGCCACATTCGTTGAGCGCGTGGTTGATCTCATTCATCATGGCGATGTGAAAAATATTTACCGGCGGGCGCGCGAAGGTGATTCGCCCCACGCGATCGTCGATGCCGAACTTGATGTGTTGATACGGTGCGGTCATGCTTGAAATTCTGAGCATGTTACTACGAAGCGGTTCGACCGTCCTAAATTCGTTCCCCGGAAGGCCTTCTTCCGCCGCCCGTGGAGCGGGCGGCAGCGGCATCGTTGGACCAAAGTTGGGCGCGCTGGCTTTCACCCGCTTCGCGGGTTCAATCGACACGTTGGCACTTGTCCCTGGGGCTCACACCCCAGGCTCTACGCTGATGTCCGCTCAGCGGACTGAAAGATCGCGTCACGAGTAAGCGACGCTTTTGCCAAACTTTTGCGTCACGCTTCGCTACAATGAAAGAAAGTTCATCCAGCAAAAGGGTCTGGCGATGTCAGTAGTCAGCTGTGGCAATTGTGGTACAAAGAACCGCGTTAATCCGCAGCAAGCGGCGGTGCGGGTCGCGACCTGCGGTAAGTGTGGCGTTCCGCTTGGCGCAGCTGCAACGTCGGAAACCAAGCCGATCATCGTTACGGACGACACTTTTCAGGAGCTACTGGCGGAGACAAAGAATCAGCCGGTTCTGGTTGACGCCTGGGCCGCCTGGTGTGGCCCTTGTCGGATGGTGGGGCCGATCATGGAGCAACTCGCCGCTGAAGCAAACGGGCGCTATCGCATCGCTAAGCTCAATGTCGACGACAACCCGCGCGTGGCTTCGCAGTTTCAAATTCAAAGCATCCCGACGATGTTGGTATTCAAAAACGGCCGGCTCGTGGATCGAATAGTCGGCGCGCAGCCTAAACCAGCGATCGCGGCGCGACTCCTGGCCCACGTTTCTTAGACCTTATCGTTCTGCACTCACGAATAATTCTCTATCGCGTTTCCGTTTGGCTGTCCGCTTGGTACTATCTGGAACGCTTTGGCACTTATTGGCGCGAGAGGAACCGCAATGTTTAGAAAGATAATTTCCACTTCAGCATCCTGGACACCGTTGCCGCTACGATTGGCCCTGGCCGCGATCTTTATCGGGCACGGTGCACAGAAAGTGTTTGGTAGTTTTGGCGGACCCGGTTTCGCCAAGTTCACGAGCTTCCCGGCGCCGTTCCCTTTTATGCGTCCGGCCTGGTTATGGATGGCAGTAGCGGCGCTGACGGAATTAATCGGTGGCGCGCTG
>JBKPNP010000792.1:0-1383 GCA_046732775.1 Acidobacteriota bacterium | reverse complement strand
TATCTGGGTAAAATCGAAACCTGCGTTGCTAAGCTAACCGATGAACAAGTCTGGTGGCGGCCGAATTCGGAGTCGAACAGCATCGGTAACCTGCTCTTGCATCTCTCGGGAAATGCGCGCCAATGGCTTATCTGCGGGTTGGGAAACCAGATCGATCAGCGTCAACGCCAGACGGAATTCGATTCCCGGGATGTGGTGCCGCGCGACGAGTTGCTCAAACTTATCAGGACGACTGTCAGTGAGGTGACAGCGGTAATCGATTCATTCGATTCAAGCCGGTTGCTGGACCAATATCGCATTCAGGGTTATGACACCACCGCGCTCGCCGCTATCTTCCATGTAACTGAGCATTTTTCGATGCACACAGGCCAGATTATTTTGATCACGAAGCAGTTGACCGCACAGGATCTACATTTCTACGATTTGTGAGTCTGCTCTGAATCTTCTCGAACAACAATACGAACTTTAGGAAACGCCTTGTGAGTGATGACACTAAGCGCTTGAGTGTACCGCCTGTTGCGCGTTTCCTTGACCGGTTGGTGTACGTTTCTTTGCTGGTTCTGATCGCGTTGACCGCCATTCCATACGGGACGGTACAGCCGTGGTGGATAGCCGCGTTTGAATGTGCTGTTTTCGTTTTGGCAACGCTGGCCGTGGTCGAGGCGTACTTAAGTAAAAGTCAGGGGATCGATCTTTGGCAAATCGCACCGCTTCTCGCGTTAATTATTTTCGCGCTGATCCAATCGGTGCAAGTCTTTCAGGGACCTGAGCCACTACGCCCCTCGTCCTCAATCAGCGCGGACCCCTATTCCACGCGCTTGTTTGCCTTTGAATTATTCGCTCTCACGTCAGTGGCCGTGCTGATATGCCGGTACGTTCGCGGCCGCGAGCGATTGCGCAAATTAATATTTGTAGTCGTTGGCGTCGGCGTCTGTAGTGCGGTGTTCGGTATCCTGCGACAACAACTTCAGCATTCCCCAGGCTTTTTACTGCCCGCTCTGCCTATCGGTAATCGAAGCTTTGGCCAATTTATCAATCGCAATCACTTTGCTCTTCTGCTGGAGATGTGCTTGGGTTTGAGCCTTGGATTGATCCTGATGGAGATACACCGACGCCGGCGCCTGGCACTCGCCCTCGGGATCAGCGCCGTTCTTTGGGTCGCACTAATCTATTCAAACTCTCGAGGTGGAATCATTGCTTCGCTTTGTCAGTTCGTCTTCTTTGCAGTGCTTGTTGATCCGCTGCGAATTCTCAGCAGGTCGGAAAACGGTTTTGGACGACGGCAAAGCTTCGCCGGCAATGTGGCGGTGCGTGTTTTTCTACTCGTCGTCATGCTGGCGATATTTTCATACGGTGTGACCTGGATAGGTGGCGAGCCAGTCG
>JBKPNP010000791.1:0-2104 GCA_046732775.1 Acidobacteriota bacterium | reverse complement strand
CCTTGCGTTTAGCTGAGGAGGCCATCAAGCTTAAGCCCGATGCAGCGCCGGCGTATTTATTAAAGAGTCAGGCGCTCGCGCGTTTTTTCGGTGGCGCATTGCTTTCAGAATACGGAGAAACTAATGACGAGCGCAGCGATCGATTTAAAGAGGCCGCAGTCGCCCTCGAGCGATATTTGGAACTCAACCCAAACGACGAAAACAAGCAGACCTGGACCGCCCAGCTGGAGAGTCTTCACTTTTATATGAAGTCGCGAGATGCGGCAGAAAAGAAAGATGTTTTTAGCGGGAAAAGCATAGATGTTAAAGCGCGTGTCCTGTCGAAACCCGAACCGTCTTACACCGAGTTCGCGCGACAACAACAGGTTAAAGGCACAGTCGTCTTAAGATGCATATTTAGTTCCGACGGCACCATAAAGTATCTGCTCGTGATCCAGGGTCTCCCGGGTGGTTTGACCGAAAAAGCGTTAGCGGCAGCAAAAAAGATCAAGTTTGTTCCCGCAACGAAAGATGGACGCCCCGTCTCGATGTACATCCAGCTCGAATACAATTTTAATCTCTACTAAGCCTCTCACGCTTTACTCGCAATTGAAGTAAACTCTTGGTGCGCTTCGATCCGAACGCGCGCGCCCGCATGACGACAGAATCCACTAACCCGGCAGTACAGGCAATACTCAGCGGCAGCGCACCCCAACAGGCGCGGCTGGCCGCCGCCAGCGGCCTTTTACCATTACCTCAATCTGATTTGCTCGAAATCCTGGTCGCGTTGCGCACCTCGGAAGATACTGAAATTTCCGAGGCAGCGAATGAGACTCTCACGTCACAAGAGGCCGACGATCTGTTAACTGCGGCCAAGAGCCCCGAAACGTCGCCGGCAGTTCTAAATTACCTTGCCACCGTGGCGCAGGGCAGCCGCCAGATTCATGAAGCGGTCGCCCTAAATAACAAGACACCCGACGAAGCGATTGCGAGTTTGGCCGCCGCGACGTCCGACAGTTCGCTTCTGGACTTAATAGCGATCAACCAGCAACGGCTGGTTCGTTTTCCGAGAATTATCGATGCGATTTTGGGAAACGCAGATCGCTCCGCGGATGCCGAACGGCGCGCCCGCGAAACACGAAAAGAGTTTTTTGAAAAAGAGCGTGGCGCCCAACAGATTGCGCAGGAACTTCGCACGCGAGGAAACACCGCCGCCGCAGAATTCTTTGAGACCGCTGATCTGAGTGGCGGCTTGAGTATTGACGACGCGTGGCTGATTGCCGAGCACATCGAAGTCTCAGACGCTGAACTCGACACTTCGTGGCTGCCGTCCGAGCGCTATGAAGAGCTGAAACCGGAAACCGCCGAGGAGCGGAATGCGAACTTCAAACGCGCGCTGGAGTTTGAACAAAGCGAACTGGGCGAAGTGCCCCCGGAACGGATTTCGCTCATTCGGCGAATTATGTTCATGAATGTTAAGGACCGCATGAAGCTGGCGATGAAGGGCGATCGCGAAGCGCGCAGCATTCTTATTCGCGACTCAAACCGCGTCGTGGCTACTGCCGTGGTGCAGAATCCCAGAGTGACGGACCAGGAAGTGGAAAATATCGCGGCGATGCGTACAGTTGCGGATGAGGTGTTGAGGCTGATCGCGCTCAATCGGAATTGGGCGCGTTCTTATCCGATCATCCACAACCTCGTGCGGAACCCGCGCACTCCGATTCCGACCGTGCTTAGCACCCTTCCGAGGATTCGAACTAAGGACCTAAAACACCTTATACAAAATCGAAATGTATCCGAAGCGACGCGTCGGCAGGCGCAAAGACTCGCTCAAACCCGTTCCGGGGAGTAATCTGAATTTCTGTCGAACGAGAGACAATGTTACATAATTCTAGTGAAATTGTTCTTGACACGTCACGGATTTTACGTATAATTTCACACATTGAACGTACTTCCCTCGGTAAGGGTGCATTACAGGGGCGCGGCTTTAATTATCCGCGAGGCTTTTTCTCACCCGCAAATCGCACCGCCTGGTTCACGGGATCGGCCTAGTTGACGATTCTCAGTTCTTTGCCACCGCCCTGGAATTTACCCGAACCTGCCGGAAAGTTTGCCCCGCCAATCT
>JBKPNP010000790.1:0-5223 GCA_046732775.1 Acidobacteriota bacterium | reverse complement strand
GCGCTGTCGCTGATGCAGATGGCGAAAATTTCAGCCGCGCTCGCCGAGCTCGACGAAGCGCGTTTACCGTTCATTTCAGTCCTCACTGATCCGACGACGGGTGGCGTCACCGCCAGCTTTGCGATGTTGGGTGACGTGATCATCGCCGAACCGAAAGCGCTCATCGGCTTTGCGGGTCCACGCGTGATTGAACAGACGATCCGGCAAAAACTTCCGAAGGATTTTCAACGCTCCGAATTTCTGCTCGATCACGGCATGGTGGACGCGATCGTCGACCGCCGCGAAATCCGCGATTACGTTATTAAGTTGCTCAACTTCATGCTCAACCCCGAAATCTCAAGTGTCTCGCAAATGGAGCGCCTGCGCACCAGAGCCGCGTCTGAACGATAAGCCCTTCTGGCCTTATTCGCAGTGCTCTGTGCAGCCTCTGTGTTCTCTGTGCCTCCGTGGTTAGTCTCCGAACGTTCATCACGACCGAGCCCACGCAGAAACCTTAGAGCCCTAAACTTCAACACCCTTTGCCGTATTGCTTTGCGCAGTGTAATGCTATCCGCGAATGAACTTCGCCGAAGCCAACCAATACCTGCTCAGCCTCGGTCACGAGACGCTGGCGATGAAGTTTGGCCTCCGCAACACCGAGTTGTTACTCGCAAAACTCGGAAATGCGCACACCCGCTACGACGCGGTACAGATCGCCGGCACAAACGGCAAGGGCTCAACTGCGGTGATGCTCGATTCGATCTGCCGCGCGGCCGGAGTTTCGACCGGGCTTTACACGTCGCCGCATCTCGTGTCCATCACCGAGCGGATCAGGATCGGTGGTCGTGATATGAGCCAGGACGCCTTCGCGTCATACGCAACCGAAGTTCGAGTCGCCGCCGAAGCTCTGGTTGCTGCCCGGGAACTCGAGGCCCTTCCCACTTTTTTTGAACACGTAACTGTCATCGCTCTGCTCGCGTTTAAGAAAGCCGACGTGCAGCTTGCCATCCTGGAAACCGGTCTGGGCGGCCGCCTCGATTCGACGACCGCGGTGCGCGCAGACACGGTGGCCATTACCCCGCTCTCGTTGGATCATCAGGAATACCTCGGAAACACTCTCGCAGAAATCGCTGCGGAGAAGGCGGCGGTGATTCATGCGGGCTGTAGCGTCGTGGTTTCGCCGCAGCCTGAAGAAGCGCGGCAGGTAATTGTGAACCATTGCCGTGAGGCGAAGGTGACGCCCCTCTGGTCAACCGAAGACATTCGTGAATCGGAGACTGGTCATACGTTTCGCACTGAGCGAGACTCTTACGAGGAGATCAAGGTTGCGCTGCTCGGCCGGCATCAGTTGACCAACGCTGCCACCGCAATCGCGCTGGCCGAGACGCTCGGAGAAAAGCGATTCAAGATTACTCACGACGCGATCGTCCGTGGCTTAGAGACCGCGGTACACCCGGGCCGCCTTGAGATGTTCGGCGATCGCATCCTGCTGGATGGCGCGCACAATCCGGCTGGCGCGGCCGCGTTGCGGGCGTATCTCGACGAAGAAGTGCGCGCGCAGCGCCGGTCAATAACACTTGTCTTTGGCGCCATGGTCGATAAGCAGATCGACGAACTGTGTGCCGCTCTTTTCCCGCTAGCTGCACGATTGATTCTGACCCAGCCGGCAAATGCTCGCGCGGCGAAACCCGCAGACTTGTCAGCTTTTGCAGGCAAATACGCACCCGAAGCGAAAGTCGAGATAACGGATTCCAGCCAGCGTGCAATGGAGCGCGCCAGTAGTTTCGAGAACGACCTCGTCGTCGTTACCGGATCGCTGTATCTTGTCGGCGAAGTACGAGCCTGGCTAACTCAACAAAAAGCACTACCGGTTCGCTAAGAGAATTCAAATGGACAATTCAAACAAAGAGGCACCCAAAGTAATCGGCACCGAAGTAGCTTTTCGCGGACGTGTGATCGAAGTTGTCATCGATACAATCAGCGAGGGCGACATCACTTATCCACGCGAAGTGGTGCACCATCCCGGAAGCGCCGTGATCGTTCCCGTGTTTGACGACGGCACAGTTGCGTTTGTGCGCCAGTATCGCCATCCCGCCGTGCGTTACCTTTTGGAAATTCCCGCAGGGACGCTGCGGCGCGGTGAAGTGCCTGAAGAGGGCGCCGCGCGTGAGCTGGAGGAAGAAATTGGAGTTGTCTGTCGCTCGCTGGAAAAATTGTCTGAGTTTTTTGTCTCGCCCGGCTTCCTTGAAGAGAAGATGTGGGTATACCTCGCCACCGGTCTCACGGAAACTCAACAACGTCTCGAAGACGACGAACTGATTGAGATCGTTCGCCTGCCGCTGGCGCAGGCGCTGAGCATGATCACGAGCGGCGAAATTGAAGATGCGAAGACCATCATCGGCTTGATGCTCGCAGCGCCGCGCGTCGGTCCCTCCATGCTCGAAGCCGCGTACCCCGCCGTTTGAGCAGCGGAATTGACCACTTAAAGACAACTTCATACACTCAACGCGTGCCAACATTTAACGAGACACCAGCGTTTGCTAACGCGCCTGCGAACGCATTTTCTGAACGCGAGGTCCCCGCAACTCCGACTACTGAACCCGATCCAAATAATCCGGTGTGGGGTGTCGCCGGCGCGTTGCTCATTTGGTTGCTGAGCATTGTGGTCCAGGCGGTTATTCCAGTCTTGGTGATAATCCCGTTTGCCTTACACCGCGGTCTTAACCCAAGCGCACCAGATTTTCCCAAGCTCGCTCTAAACCTGGCCGTCGCCGATCGCACCGGTATCCTGCTGCAGGTCATTTCCATTCTGCCGACGCACCTGCTGATACTCGCGGTGCTCTGGGCCTTCGTTACCCGGTTTGGCAAACGGCCTTTCCTTGCGAGCTTCGGCTGGGCGCGCGCAGGTGGCGCCGTTTGGCGTGAACGCGCTGCATTCATCGGGATTGGCTTCGGGCTATTTATGGTGGCGACAATTCTGGCCAAAGTCCTCGGAGGTGAAAAGCCGACGCAACTCGAGCAGCTGATAAACAGTTCCATAGCCGCGCGCTATGCCATCGCGGCGCTGGCGGTGTTCACAGCGCCCTTCGTTGAGGAGTTTATCTATCGCGGCGTGCTTTACTCCGCCTTACAAAGGACGATTGGTGTGAACGCGGCAGTCGTCTTCGTGCTGGCCCTCTTTACACTCATACACGTGCCACAGTACTGGCCAAACATCGGCGTCATCGCCGCCATCGGGATGCTAAGCATTGCGCTGACCGTAATCCGCGCCTATTCGGGCCGGCTGCTTCCCTGCGTCATCATTCATATGTCATTCAACGCCGTGCAGGCAGTACTGCTATTAGTCGAACCCTACCTGCAACGACTGATACCAACCACAGAGCCCGCCGTTCCGACCGCGTCAATGATTGTGACGCTGATCCGTTTAGTCGTTTGACCCACATGGACTGTGAAGTTGTTGTAGTCGGCGGCGGCATCGGCGGGCTAACTGTCGCCGCATTAATGGCGCAACGCGGGGTCAACGTCTGCGTGCTCGAGCGCGAGCGTCAACTGGGCGGATGCGCCGCGCCGTTCGAAAAGTTTGATTATCGTTTCGAACCTGGATACGGACTCTTCACCGGCTGGGAACGGGGTGGAATTCACGAGCGGGTTTTCTCTGCGTTGCCGGTTGACTCGCCTGACGCATACGCGTCTGAACCCTCGTACGTCGTGCGCCTGCCTGACGCGTCTGAAATCAAGCTCGGGCGTAACGAAGAGGAGTTTGAAGCTGGACTGCGCGCCTGCTTTCCCGAGTGTGCTGAGCAAGCGATTGAGTTTTATCGTGAAGCGGTGCGGATTGGCGCCGCAGTTCGCGCCGCCCTGCGAAAAGCACCTGACGCACTGTCGCAATCAACGGCCCGCCACGGCCTTTCGCTTTTCTCTCGTAACCCGCTTCCGGCTAACGTTCGTGCGTACCAGGGTAAAACTGCCGCACAGCAACTCCATAATGTTTCCCCACGCTTTCGCCGGTTCATCGACCTGCAACTGCAAACTTTTACCCAGGGCAATAGCGACGAAGTTTCATTCCTCAACGCCGCGCTCGCCTTGAGCGCACCACTCGACGGGATGCATGCACTGCGCGGCGGCGCGCCGGCGTTAGTCGATCGGCTGGCAGAATCGATCACGAAAAGCGGCGGACGTATCCGTCTGAACACACCGGTGCTGAGATTGTCCTACGGTTCGGACGGAACGGCAGTCGGCGTCGATCTCTTGAGCGGTGAAACGGTGCGCGCCTCGAAGGCTATCGTCAGCAATCTGACGATTTGGGACACGTACGGAAAACTTGTGGGCTTAAACCGCACCCCCACCGAGGTTCGGAAGCAGCTGAACGCTGTCAGTGGCTGGGGCGCGTACCTGCTCTACCTCGGCCTTGATGACACAGCTACCGACGTTCCGGATCGCGTTCTTGCCCTAACCTACTGGGAGGAGGGCGACCGCTACACTCCGGAGCACAATCAATTCATGTTCGCCGCCTCCCCTGTAGGCAGCAGCACGGCGCCCCCAGGCAAACGAGCGGTAACGGTCCACCTGTTTACGAGCGTCGAAGAGTGGTTCACTTTTCACCAAGACGAATCGGAGCATGACGAAAAGGATCAGCACAGGCTGGAGCTGGCTTGGGCTCGCCTGCACTCTGCCCTGCCTGAATTGGGCGACCGCATAGAAGTCATCGACACTGCCACCCCGCGGACGTTCTACGAACTGACCCGGCGAAAGCTGGGGATGGTAGGCGCAATACCGGCCAGCGTCGCATTCAATCACGAGACGTCCCTGCCAAACCTATTCATGATTGGCGACACCTGCGCCGGCTGGGGCGCGGAGGCAATCACGCGGGCAGCTTGGCTTCTAGCCGAGAGATTGACCCGCTAACCTCAAAAACTTCTAGACAATGAACGATTGTCTGGTGTATACGTGCAACAGACAATATGTATATCACGATTGACGAAAGAGACCGGCGACCGCTGTATCAACAGGTAGTTGACGAGATTAAGTCTTTGATTGCGGGGGGCGAACTGCCGGAAGGTTCGTCTCTGCCCCCCGTCCGTCAGGTAGCGGCCGACCTCGGCGTTAATCTGAATACGATCGCTTATGCCTATCGGCAACTGCAAAAGCAGGGGCTGGTAAAGATCAGACACGGCGCCGGCGCCGTCGTAACCTCGCGATTGCTCCGCGAACACGGTGAAGAGCTGCGCGGACAGCTGGGAACCG
>JBKPNP010000789.1:0-1156 GCA_046732775.1 Acidobacteriota bacterium | reverse complement strand
GTCCCTTCAAACTTGTCCATGCCGATGAACTCGACCTGGTAACCCTTCTGCCGGTAGTTCACCAGCGGCCCGTCGAAATCCGAGTCTTCGAGGATCGACTTCATCTCTTCTTCGCCCAAAGACTCCGGGTCCTTTTTGCCGTTCCAGGGTTCAATCTTCCAGCCGGTCTTGCCGTTGTACGCGCTAATCGCGGTCATGCCCTGCAGCGAAAACTCTTCGCGAACTGAATTGCCGCGTTTGTTCTCCTGCACGATGTCGGCCTCAAAGCCGCCGCCGCCTACGTACTTCCCGGTGCGTCGCAGCGTCTGCACTGCCTGAATTTTTTCCATGCCGCCGACGGTCTTCAGATACTTCGCGATAATCTCATCCACCGTTTGCGCGGGAGCGGGAACAGCAAAGAGCGGCAAGATGGCGAGCAGGACTAGAATTCTGCGCATCGTTTTTCTCCTTAAGACTTTGATTGCGATTCGAGATTGTTTAGTACGTAACCGGCCGAACGAAGGTTTAGTAGAAATAGAAAAGGCATCCAGCAAGGATGCCCGTTCGCGTTGAGAAATGGTGAGCCGAGCAGGGCTCGAACCTGCGACCCGCTGATTAAGAGTCAGCTGCTCTACCAACTGAGCTATCGGCCCGAAGAGAGTGAAAATTATACGTGGGTAAATGGGAGTGTCAAGCAAGCGACTTTGAAAGGTAGTGACCTAATTTGAAATCCTCTGTGCCTCCTCGGTGTTCTCTGTGTCTCGGTGGTGAGTATTTGCCTAACTTTCATCACCACAGAGACACAGAGTTCACCGAGGTAGCACAGAGAAGAATTGAAATTAGGGCACTACCTCTTTGAAACAGTAGCGAGTTACTTCGCTCCGTAACGCAAACTGTTAGTTCGCGTACGCGTTGATTGCCATCCAACGATCCGGAAACCAATAAAGTGATGGTGGGTGCTTAACGCCGAAGGCGTTCGCGAATTCCAGCCCAGGGTTGTTGCAACCCTGGGATCGCAATCGGCCAATCAGAGTAGGCAACCCTGAAGGGGTTGCGTCGCGGTCGCGGAAATCGCAACCCCTTCAGGGTTGCAAAGAAATCATCGGACGAATTGAACCCAGGGTTGCAACAACCCTGGGCTGAAATTAGCGAACGCCTTCGGCGTTAACGTTACGTA
>JBKPNP010000788.1:0-2636 GCA_046732775.1 Acidobacteriota bacterium | reverse complement strand
CTTCCTTCACGTAAAGCCCGCGGACTCCCGCAAGGTGCTTGTCAGTGATCAGTTGTTGGGTCAACTCAGCGAGCGTCAGGCCGAGGTGCAGACCATTGCCTTTACTAGTGTCCTTCTCGCCGTTTTTAGGAATAGGCGTTTCTTCAACTTCGCTCAGTTGCTGCACTTTGGGACGCTCCGCCAATACGACGTTTGCGTTCATCTTCTCCAGCTTGCCGTTGCGATCGCGCAGGAACGTGAACACTACCGACTGGCCCACGGGTGTGGCAGCGACCTTTTGAATCAGATCCTGCGCCGTCACTATTGGCTGCCCGTTGAATTCAGTTATGACGTCGTTCGACTGCATGCCGGCTTTCGCTGCCGGAGTTGGTTCGCCGTCCTTCGTAGGCTGCACGTCCATGATGATCGCGCCTCGCGCGTCGCCGAGACCAAAGACGCGCGCGTACTCATCCTTCACCGATTCCAGCGTTACACCCAGATAGCCGCGCCGCACTTTTCCCTGGGCCAGAATCTGACGGTAAACAAAATTCGCTTCGCCGGCCGGCAGCGCGAAGCCGATGCCGTTGTAATCGCCTGTGGACGTGGCGATCTGCGAATTGATGCCGATCACTTCACCGCGCATGTTCACGAGCGGCCCGCCGCTGTTACCGCGGTTGATGGCTGCGTCGGTTTGCAGAAATCTCTGGAAGTTTGAAAACAACGGGGTGTCGCGGTCTTTCTTGGAAATGATGCCCGCGGTCACGGTTTGGTCGAGACCAAAGGGCGAACCAATGGCCAGCACCCAGTCGCCGACCTGAGCGGCGTTCGAGTCGCCAAGGGTAACGGAAGGGAGGTCTCTGGGAACATCGATCTTCACAACGGCGACGTCAGTTTCCTCGTCAATGCCGACCACCGTGCCGCGGAATTTTTCTCCCGACTGCAGGCCGACGATGATGCGGTTCGAACCTTCGACCACGTGTTCGTTTGTCAGAATGTAGCCTTTGGGACTCACAATAAAACCGCTACCGACGCCACGCGTGGGACGGCGCGACTGCCGTCTGAACATGTCGAGCAACGGATTGTTTGAGGACTGTTCGTCTTTATCGTCCGTGTCTTTGTCGGCAGTTTCCGCCGCCGCGGTCATCGTTTCGATATTCACCACCGCCGGTTCAACGCGCTTCGCAATTTCAGCGAACGACGCAGATAGAGCCTCGGGAGCGTGGGCGATTTGCGCCTCGCTCTGCGCCACGGTCGGCTTGCCCGAGAGCATCGCGCCAATGCCTATGCCGGCCAACAAACATGCGGTTCCGAGGGCTACAATCCAAACGCGAAGCTTTCGTAAAATCGCGCGCTCGTCAAGTGCTGATTGATTTTTGGGAACGTCGAACATAAACACCACCTTCAATAAAGCTGCACGTAAAAGCCTCCGGTTAAACGCCGCGGGCACGTCACGACGGGAGCGCGCTGGGAAGGCGTGAAGTATAGCTAATGGCTGAGCGCGGGGCAAAAGATCGCTGGCAGGAGTCTCGGGAATCGGAGCTTAAAGAAAAAGCATTTTCCAATTGTCATTTGACATTGCAGTACCGCGAGCGGTAGCGAGCGGATGCTGGCACTTACTGGAGTGTGGGATAGGAAGTGGCGAGTCCAAAGGAAAGGCATTTTCCATTCATTTCAAGATGATTATTTGCAGAACCGCGAGCGGATGCTGCCGCCTACTCCAACAGAACATGGAGAACCCGCGCACTACTGAATCTTGCACGCGACATCCGCTCGCCACCGCTCGCGATTCTGCAGTGACAAATCACCAATTTGAAATGACCAATGGAAAATGATTTTTCCACGGTTTACGGCCGCAAAAGCACCTTTAAAACGCCTTTTTTGCCGGCTCGCTCCATCGCATGTAAGCCGCGGCCGAGCGGATACTCTTCGCTAATGAGACTGTCAATGTCGATAGCCGATTTCTTGAGCAAGTCCAGAGCCGGCTGCATCCGCCCGCAACGAGAGCCGACGATGCTGATCTCGTCAACCACAAACCGCGCCTGATTAATGTCATCGAGTTGCGCGGGGCCATGAAACGTAGACTTCAAAACCAGCGTGCCGCGTGGACGCAGTAAGTCCAGCGCACCAACGAAGCCTGACGGCGAGCCCGACGCTTCGACGACGACATCAAACTCGCGTTTGCGTTTGCTTGCCGCCCGCGAAGTTGAAGTTTCAATACCTCGTCGCTCAGCGATGCGAAGCTTTTCAGCGTGCTTGCCGATCAACAAAACCGACGCGCCGCTCAAGGCAATCGCTTGCGCGCAAAGCAAGCCGAGTTTGCCGTCGCCGATCACGGCTACGCGCTGGCCGGGTTTGATCTGAACGCGTTCCATAATTCCACACGCGGCAGCGAGTGGTTCTGCAAACACTGCGTGTTCATCCAGTATCTGGTCCGGCACCGGTAAAAGATTTCGCAGCGGCAGTCGTAGGAACTCCGCGTGAGCGCCATCGCGGCCGAGAATTCCGAGCACGGTTCGTTCGGGGCAATGGCGCGCATCGCCGCCGACGCAGAGCTCGCACACGCCACAGCCCGCATTAATTTCTCCGACAACTCTGCGACCGAGCAGCTTGTCGTCGGGTGCTGATTCAACAACGCCAACGAACTCGTGACCGATTGT
>JBKPNP010000787.1:0-7565 GCA_046732775.1 Acidobacteriota bacterium | reverse complement strand
CGCGCGACGTCCAATCCCATCAAAGCCGCCGGCACCATGCCGAAATACGAAAGCGCCGAGTAACGCCCGCCGATATCCGCTTGATTGAGGAAGATTCGGCGGAAGCCTTCGCGGCGCGCCGTGTCGGCCATTTGGGAGCCGGGATCGGTAATGGTTATGAAAGCCTCGCCAGGAGTTTTGCTCCCCTGTGAGACCTCGTTGTACCAGTAGCGATGGAACGCATTTGGCTCAGTAGTGGTTCCGGATTTCGACGCGATGACAAACAGCGTGTGGTTGACGTCGATCTGTTTTTTGAAGTTGTTAATGGAATCGGGATCGGTCGAGTCGAGCACCAACAGTTCGGGAAAGTCTGACTGCGGACCAAAGGTTTGACGCAAAACTTCCGGGCAGAGAGACGAGCCGCCCATGCCGCAGACCATCACCTGTTTAAATCCTGCAGCTTTTACCGCGGCGGCGAAGTCGCTTAGTTCAGCAGCAACAACCTGCATTTCGGTAGCGACCGTTAACCAACCGAGCGAGTTCGCGATAATTTTGCGGTGCGATTCTTCGTGCTTCCAGAGCGCGGCGTCCTTGTTCCAAATGCGCTCGATTACATTTGTTGCCGCAGCTTCGGCTATTGTTTCGTCAATTGCTGCTGAATAGTCGCCCGCCGCCACGCTCAACCCAGGCTGATCGCCCGCTTTGAGTTGGGCCGCCACGGCAGTGTCTCGCTTGGCTTCACTTCCGGCATCCTTCATAATCAGACCTCTGGAAGATCAAAAGTTATTGCTGGTTTTTGGGGACACAAACAGTCTAACACGAGGTATCAAGGAGTATGTCCAGCCCGGGTAAACGCGCGCTAATTGTCGTTGATGTGCAAAACGATTTCTGCCCGGGGGGCAGCCTCGCGGTGGCTGCAGGCGACAGCGTTGTAGCGCCGCTCAACAAACTGATCGAAGAGTTCCTGCAGCGCGGCGAGCCGGTTTTTAAGACCCGCGACTGGCATCGCCCTGACACGAAACACTTTGAGTTATACGGTGGAACGTGGCCGGTGCACTGCGTTCAAAACACAAAAGGAGCGGAGTTTCATCCTGACCTGCTCGACGATGTTCACATTCGCGTCATCTCGAAGGGACTTGGCGACGAGGATTGCTACTCCGGTTTCGACGGCACCGACCTCGCGTTGCAGTTGCGCCGGCTGGGAGTGGAAGAGGTTTGGGTTGGGGGCCTGGCGACGGATTACTGCGTCAAGAACACGGTGTTGGACGCTCGCAAGGAAGGATTCAAGGTGAAGGTCATTGAAGAGGCGCTGCGCCCGGTCAACATCCAGCCGGATGATGGCGCGAAAGCCATAGAAGAGATGAGAGCGGCGGGCGCCGACATAGTTAAGTTTTGAATTTTTAGTTTTGAGTTTTGAGTTACCGGATCGATGGCCAATCTGATTCAGCAAAAATCTTTCGACTTTGCGCTCCGAATCATCAAGCTCTATTCCGGTTTGCAGCAACAGCGAGAGTATGTTCTTTCACGCCAACTGCTGCGCAGTGGTACCAGCATCGGCGCAAACGTAACCGAAGCCGGCGCCGGCCAAAGTCGCAAAGACTTTCTTTCCAAGATGTCTATCGCGTCGAAAGAGGCTCGTGAGACAAAATATTGGTGCTGTTGCTCAACAAATCGGGACTCACCCAATTGGACGTTTCGGGTGAGCTACGCGATGTTGAAGAGCTCATTCGTATATTGACCTCGATTGTAAAAACAACAGCCGCTACTTCGGGGGAGTTCAGTAAAAACAAAACTCAAACTTAAGAAATCAGAATTCGATAAATGGCCACCCTAAACATTGATCGTTATCACGCTGCGATGGGCGACGCGTCTTACAAAGACGTCACCCGCCTCCATGATCGGCCGCTCAGCGAAGCGCAGGCCACTTTCTATATTACGCAGCGCAAGTTGCCATTCGCTCCCTGCCTCGGTCATGCCCGTCTGATTCGTTTGCTGGTCGACAGCCAGATCGATCGCCCGCGCCTGCGATTCCTCGAACAGGATCGCGGCGGCCTGCAACGCTTCGCCAAGGCAATCGAAGACATTCAGTTTGTCGGCGCAATCCGCGCGGTACGGCCTGGAACAATCGTCTTCGCACAACAACCCTTCGCAGACATCACGGGCGCCTTCGGACTAACTCAAGCACAGGAAATCAAGTTTGAGCATGCCTTTGATTTGCCGATGACGACGGCGAGCACTGCGCTCCAGTTTCGCATCGCCGCCGGTGAAGATCGCTGGCTGTCTGACTTTTCGTTACGTCGCAATGGCGACATCGAACGTGCGGTCGACATCGCTGTTTATGCGTTCATCGGCGGCTTCAACGACACGTCGAATATGGAGGCGGCGCATCGGCTCGACATCCCCGCGGTCGGCACCGAAGCGCATTACTGGCAGCAGTCGTACATCGAGTACATGACGCAGCCGGAAATTGAGCCGCGTACAGGCAAGCCAAAACATTTCGAGCAGGTCGCGTTTGAACGCTGGCTCGATGCAAATCCAAACGGCACTACACTGCTACTCGACACGATCGACGTTTACATGGGCGCCGTCCACGCGGCCATGGCTGCAACTTCAAACGAGCGACGGCGCCGCGCGTTCAAAGGCTTCCGCGTCGATTCGGGAGATCTGGCTGAGCTGGGCGAGTGGTGTCTACGGTTCTTCGAAGCGAACGGCCTTTACGATTTGCGACCGAATCTCACCGGAGATCTGGACGTCGAAAAAATCCGCCGCATTGTGAAAGAGTTTCCACGCGCGGCTGGGTTTGGCATCGGCACAAAACTCTCGAGCGAGGTGAAGGCGGTTGCCGGCGTTATTTTCAAGCAGTGTGTGATTGAGGGAAGGCCAACACTCAAAGCCTCAAACTCCGAGGAAAAGACGACGCTGCCCGGCCGTCTGCAACTCTTCCGCGGCATCGATGCGAACAATAATTACGTCGGTGATGTTACCGGGCTGGACGACGAGGAGATTGAGATTCCCGGCGCCGCGCGCGTGGAACGTCTGCTGGTTCCTTTCTGGGAGAATGGCCAGCACGCCTCGATTCCGTCGATCGAGAAACAGAAATCATTCGTCAGCGAACAGCGGCGGAAGTTTGCCAACATAAATAGTTATTCGCATGTCCTGAGTGACAAACTACGCAAACTTCGCGACGACCTCACCGCGCAAATGCGCGCGGACAATTCCGGCTGGCAGGAAGTGGTGAAGATGCCCGAAGACGTCGTGGATAAGGTGCCGGAAACGAAATAGCACGAGCCTCCTGGCGATTAACGCATTGGATTGGCGGGCGTCAGTTGCGCATCACATCCGGTTTGTGCATGCGTCGATCAAAGATTTCGTGGATAAGCGCGCACGTGAGTCGTCGAATGAACGGGACAGTAGCCCGACAGTTGGAGGGCGCCGCATCGCGCAAGCCTCGTAGGTCAAAGTACGTATTCAACACCACCTGAATGGCAACCTAGCTCTCCATAACTGTCGGGCTACTGCCCCGGCGCCAAAGGAGCACTCTAACGTTAAATTTTCGTCGGTGAATTCAGAACCGGGAGCGGTAGCAACCGGGTGACTAACGGGGTACGCGTGCAGAACCGCGAGCGACTTCTCTCGTCGAGCGATCGGCAATCAACAGCGGCGACACGTTGCGTTCAATAACGCACCCGCTTCGACGGTCAACGCCGGCGCTACGACTTCTCCGCTAACGTTCGCCGTACAGCCAATCACCAGTTCTTTACTCGCGTGGATGTCGCCTTGCACGGAGCCATTAATTTTCGCGACCGCCACGTCGATAACCGCGTCAGTTATTTGCGCGCCATCGCTCACAATAAGCGTTCCGTCTGTTGAACTCACGCGTCCCGCGAAGTGGCCATCGATGCGCAACATGGATTTGAAACGCACCTCGCCGCTGAACTTCATTACGTCGCCAATGAACCCCAGCCAATTGTCTTTAGCAATATTTGGGCGCCGACCGGTTTCCTCGCGTTTAGCAATTGCCTGAGTGCTCATTGCTCGTTCCTCCCTATTCTTTTGTAACCGTTATGAATTGAAGTGACGCTAAGGATTGCGTCGCACAATCTGCCGCTGCGCGCCGGGGAGGAAGATTCTTGCTCGCGGAAACTATAACATCGCGTCCGCGGAGTAAGATGTTACGATTAGATTATCGTTCGGAGACACTGCACCTGATCACTGCCGGAGGATATCCAGAATGAAAAGACTCGTAAGTCTCCTGCTGGTTTTCTTCTTGAACGCGTTAATCATCGACGCGCAACAAGTGGGCACCGCTGTGCCTTCGAGCTCGCTGAAGTTTGGCGCCTTCGTCGCACGCTTCGATCCCGGTGGAACCTTTTCGCTTCAAGGCCAGGGCTGGCCGCCATTGAGCGGCAACTGGAAAACAAACGGCAGCGTGATCGAACTCACGATGTCAGGCGGACCCGGCGGTTGTGATGGTGCGGGAAGATACGAATACAAAGTCACTGATAACGGCAAGGGCCTTTCCCTGACGTTGATTTCAGACGACTGCGTCGTACGCCGCATGATTGTGAACGGCAGCAATTGGACTCCGGCGGATGAAGTCAGCACTAGTCCGCCACGCTCAATCATAAGAACTCCCGGAGCGCGGCTTTCATTGCGCGCGAAGAATCAAAGCGCGGGCAGCTGGCCGTCGTTCCGGGGACCGGAAGCTTCGGGTATCGCCGAGAAACAAAACTTACCGGATCGCTGGGATGTTAAGACGCGCGAAAATATTCTCTGGCAAACTCCAATTCCCGGACTCGCACATTCGAGTCCGGTCGTGTGGGGCAATCGCGTCTTCGTGACGAGTGCCGTGAGCAGCGATCCTAAGGCGACGTTCAAGCCCGGTCTCTACGGCGACGGAGATGCTTCGAAAGATCGCTCGCAGCATAAGTGGGTGATTTATGCCGTCGATAAAACGACGGGAAAAATCGCTTGGGAACGAGTAGCGCACCAGGGAGTCCCACTCGAAAAGCGTCACATCAAATCCACCTATGCCAACTCAACCCCCGCCACCGACGGCCGAATCGTAGTCGCCTGGTTTGGTTCTGAAGGCGTGCACGCGTACGACGTTAACGGAAAATTTCTTTGGAAGGTCGACCTCGGCCGCATCGATCTCGGCGCCTACGACATTCCCACTTACGAATGGGGACCGGCGAGTTCGCCCATCATCTGGAAAGATTTGGTAATTCTTCAATGCGACACGCAGGCTGATTCTTTTCTTCTGGCGCTCGACGCAGCTACCGGCAAAACCGTTTGGAAAACTGATCGCGATGAACTGCCTTCGTGGGGCACCCCGACGATTGCCAATACCAGCGCCGGTCCGGTGCTGGTAACCAACGCTTCAAAGTACATACGCGGTTACGATCCACGCACTGGAAAAGAGTTGTGGCGTTTGGGTGGCAGCTCAAAAATCACGGCGCCTACGCCAATCTACAATGAAGGATTATTCGTGGTTGCAAGCGGTCGCGGGCCGGAGCGTCCGATCTTCGTCGTCAAACCAACTGCGCGCGGCGATCTCACCCTCGCCGAAGGAAAAACTGCGAGCGACATGATCGTTTGGAGCCGCACGGGGCGTGGTTCCTACATGCCGACGCCGCTCGCTTACAATGGCATTCTTTACGTGCTGGCAAATAACGGAACCTTTGACGCTTACAACCTTAAAACCGGCGCCGAACTTTACCGGCAGAGACTGCCGACGACCGGCAGCGGCTTCAGTGCTTCGCCCGTGGCTGCCGATGGAAAAATCTACCTGTCGAATGAGGACGGCGAAATGCTGGTAATCGCGGCCGGAGAAAAGTTTAACCACCTCGCCACCAATTCCATGGGCGAGTTGCTGATGGCGACGCCCGCATTGTCGGACGGCGTACTCTACGTGCGTTCAGCGGCGAGTCTATTTGCGATTGGAAGACCGGGAGCGCGGGTGTCTCGCCCGCAATGAACCGCGAAGCGCGAATCGGACCGCGGGCGGCACGCCCGGGGTCTCAAGGAGACCAAATGATCAACTACCGTTCACATTTGCTGGCAGCCGTGGCCACCGTCTTATTGGCCTGGCCGCTGTTCGCGCAGCAGGAACTGCCGCCGATCAGAAACTTTCTCCGCGTCAATGAACAGTTCTGTACTGGTGGGCAGCCGCGTCTGGAGCATCTGCAGCAACTCAAGAACGACGGCATAAAAGCAATCATCAACTTGCGGCCGAGTGGTGAGCATCGAGCCGCGGAAGAAGAGGCGAAGGCAAAAGAACTGGGACTGCGTTACATCAATATCCCGGTGGTCTTCAGCGACCCAAAAGATGAACAGGCCACAGAATTTTTGCGAGTAACGGACGATCCCGCTAACCGTCCGGCGTTTATCCACTGCGCTTCGGCGATACGAGTCGGCGCCTTTTGGATGATTCGCAGGGTTCTGCGGGACGGGTGGAGCGTTGAAAAAGCGGAAGCAGAAGCAAAGAAGGTTGGACTAAACGACAATCCACATTTAAACGAATTCGCGCGCAGCTATATCGAACGACATAGGAAATAGATCGTCTGCAATCATGAAAAATCTCGAACACTTGTTGAACAATAATCGAGCCTGGGCTGAAAAGATTAAGGCGCATGACCCGGAGTTTTTCGAAGCGCTGTCAATACAGCAGAACCCGCAGTATCTGTGGATCGGCTGTTCCGACAGCCGCGTGCCGGCCAATCAAATTACCGACGTCACACCGGGCGATATGTTTGTGCATCGCAATGTCGCCAACGTGGTCGTCCACACCGATCTCAATTGTCTCTCGGTTGTTCAATATGCGGTCGAGGTGCTGCAGGTAAAGCATCTGATCGTCTGCGGCCATTATGGCTGTGGCGGCGTCCGGGCAGCTTTGGAAAATTCCAGCCTCGGACTGATCGATAACTGGCTGCGGCATGTTCAGGACGTCAGGCAGAAACACGACGCACTGCTCGCGCAGATCAGCGAAGACGAGCGATTGAACAAACTCTGCGAACTAAACGTAATTGAGCAAGTATCCAATCTTTGTCAAACGACGATTGTGCAGAGCGCCTGGCAGCGCGGACAGGAACTGTCTGTTCACGGCTGGATCTACGGTTTGAGCGACGGCCTGATTCGTGATCTCAATGTTTCCATCGCTAGCCAGGTGCAACTGGCTGCGAAGCAAAAAGAAGCGGCCGGTTCGACAACGCGATGACGGCGCCGTCACTGAAGACACAATCCGAACATTGAATGCACGATGAAACCTGGAAGGGACTTATGAAGAAATTACTCTTAGCTGTTGTCGTAGCTGTAAGCGTTCTCGCGTCAGCCGGCAATACGTTCGCGCAGAATTCTCTCGACCGAAAAGTGAAGTCGAAGGACGGCAAAGTTGTGGTGCGCGACAAATCGAAACCAGTCCGCAGGGCGATTGAGAATTGGTACGCGCAAAACATCGCAGCCTTCAACGCGAAAGACGTGGACGCGATCATGGGCCTGCGCAGCGAAGACTTTCACACGCTCACGCCTGACGGCAAAACGAACTCACGCGCGGACATGGAAGCCCGCACACGCCTCTTCGTCGGCCG
>JBKPNP010000786.1:0-9335 GCA_046732775.1 Acidobacteriota bacterium | reverse complement strand
AGTATTGTTGAGTTCTGAAGTTGAACAGCTGACCCGCGTCTCCGAAACACGCGCGCTGCTGAAAGAACGCGCGCTCACGACAATGCCGAAAACAGTTGCCAGCGAAGACTCGACGAATGAAGCCATTGACGTCGCGCCGGTGGTGGATGTCGAAGTCGTGCCGCCCGCAGACGTTGCTGAGCCAGAGATATTGCAGCCATTGGAGACGTGGCAATTCGCTGTGGTCGACGAACCGCAGTTCGAGCTCAACGCGGACCCGATACCGGTTGTAACTGCAGCGATTGAGAATGAGCCGTCGTCGGCTGAAACAGAACTAGCTGAAACCCTACGCGAGTTAGCGAAACTTGATGCGACGCAATCTGGTTCGGAATTGCCTTCGCTCGAAATCGAGTTGGCCGCGCCGGATTACTTTCTCGAGCGAGAGAAGAGTATCGACACCTACAGCGAAGACTCGTCGACCGCCAGGCTCGTTGAAGTTATTAAGAGTGGAACTGCGGTGGAACGGACGGCAGCGGTGCGAGAGTTGGCGCAGATTGACGAAGAGCAGGCCTTCATCAAGATCACAGAATTGTTTGACGACGCTTCGGTAGACGTCAGAAATATCGCGGCCCTCGCGTTGTTTGAGCTCAAACGCGACTGCGCAGCGTCATTCACGCGCGCGCTGCGCGAGGGTTCGGCGGAACGGCGAAGTAATATCGCTACTGCTATCAACGGCTCCGGAATCGCCGCGCAGGCGATTGAGAATTTAGTCGGCGGCAGCCGCGAAAAAACCTATGACGCCTTCTCCATGTTGTTTCTGATGGCGCGAGCCGGCGAAGTGCAACCGCTGTTAAAGACGATCGAGGGACACCCCGAGGTGCCGGTGCGACTGTCGGTAATCAAGCTACTGAGTTTCTGCAACCAACCGAACATCATCCCGGCGTTCCGCAGCTTAGCAGTTCGCGGCTCGCTGCCGGCGGAGGTACGCTCCGCGGTGATGGAAGCGATTCATCAGATCGGCAACAACGCGCGGGAAAATTCTCAGTCCGCGGCCTGATCCTGATTACGGGCTTCTGGTGTTGAAGGTATCACCCTGACGGATGTCACCGGTCTCGAGCCCTTTGCGAAACCAACGGCTGCGTTGCTCTGAAGTGCCGTGCGTGAAGGAATCGGGAACTACGTATCCCTGACCCTCGCGTTGCAGCCGGTCGTCTCCAACCGCACTGGCGGCGCCGAGGGCCTCCTCAATGTCGCCCATCTCGAGGAGTCCTTTTTGTTGTGCGTAGTGCGCCCAAACTCCAGCGAAATAATCTGCCTGCAGCTCGAGCCGCACTGAAAGTTCGTTCGCCTGCCCTTCGCTCATGCGCCCTCGCGCCGCGTCGACACGCTCCATCGTGTGCAACAGATCTTGAACGTGGTGTCCCACTTCGTGGGCGATTACATAAGCCTGCGCAAAATCTCCGGGCGCGCGAAATCGATTTTCCAACTCATTGAAGAACGAAAGGTCGAGATAGAGTTTCTCGTCGCCCGGACAATAAAAAGGACCGACCGAGGCGCCGGCGTTTCCGCACGCAGACTGCACCCGATCTCTAAACAAAACGAGCACCGGCTTGGTGTACGTCATGCCCTGCTGCCGGAAGATTTCGCTCCACACATCCTCGGTGCTCGCGAGCACTGTCGCTGAAAACTGTTTAACCTCTTCCTCTTTTGGATCGGCGGGCTGAGAGCTCTGTGTACCCTGAGCCGGGCCTTGCGGAACCTGCTCGAGTAATTGCCGCGGATCTGCTCCGAGTAGTAAAGCGATTACGAGGACGACGATACCGCCGAGACCACCGCCGACCGCGAGTCCACCTCCCGACATACCACGACGATCTTCGATGTTATCGCTCTGTCTTTGACCTCTCCAAAGCATTGCCCCGTCCCTCCTCGTTTCTTCCAAATCATTCCGCAACCAACCATGCGCTACGGCACTGTCGGCTAAAAGTAATGCAAAAGTTCCCCGAGTGATTCGATCAAGATGTCGGGATTGTGATTTTTCAATTTCCAACTGGTCGGGTAATCGCTGCGCACGCCGACGGTCAACATGTTCGCGCGCTGACCCATTTCAATGTCTTCCGGACTGTCGCCGATATACGCTGTTACTTTTCGAGTGCAGCCAAGCGCCGACAGCGCACTCTGCAATCCTTCCGGGTGCGGCTTCTTCTCTTTCATCTGTTCATTGCAAATCACAATCTCAAAACAATCTTTCAAAGCTAGTTGCTCGATCTCGCGCAGCACCCGACATTCAGTGCCGCTGCTGACAACACCCAGGCGATAACTTCTTTGCCTCAATTCCTGAATCGTTTCGCGCGCGCCGGCAATCGGTTCAACATTTAGTTCGCCATAATGATGGACCCACAGATCGTCAGCCTGCTGCCATTTTTCCTGTGGCAAACCGAGCGCCTCGTAAACTGAATACCAATTCGGCGAATACGCCTCACGGTACACGTCGTGATCAAATGGAACACCGAGCGCAGCAAACGATTGCTCGACGCGGCCAGGCCGACACTGGCGGAGTCGACCACCGTGCCGTCCCAGTCGAAGAGCAGAGTTGTGATCTCGCTTGTGTCTACCCTTTTGTCTGCCAAGGTACGATTGCTGTGTTAGGAAAACTTGCGGGGGGCTTCCAGGGGGATGTCAGTCGGCCATTGCTACAGTTAACTCTGCGAGCGACGCCGATTCGCTTCGATCACCGCGTGTAGCTTCGCTGCGATCGACATGTTTGTAAAGGATGTCGCGCTGTTGGGGAATAAAGCCTGCTTCGCGAATCAGGTAGCGCAACATCTTCTCATCCGCACAATTGTGCGCGCCGGCAGCGGAAACTACATTTTCTTCAATCATGATCGAACCCATGTCGTTGGCGCCGAACCTCAATGCGACCTGCCCGAGTTTCAATCCCTGCGTCAACCACGATGACTGGAAATTCTCGACGTTGTCTAAAAACAAACGCGACACGGCGAGCATTTTTAAGTAATCAATTCCCGTCGGTTCATCCTTGATGCGCCGTCCCAGCGCAGTGTTTTCACGCTGAAAAGTCCAGGGGATAAATGCAGTAAAACCGCCGGTTTCATCCTGCAAATCACGCACGCGCCTTAAGTGGGCTACGCGATGCGAAATGTTGTCGCCAATGCCAAACATCATGGTTGCAGTCGAACGCAAACCGACGCGATGAACAGCGCGCATCACATCAAGCCACTCGTCCGTCGTACACTTTGTCGAAACCCGCTTGCGAACTTCATCGTCGAGTATTTCGCCACCGCCGCCCGGCAAACTGTAAAGTCCGGCCGCCTTCAATCGCGCCATTATCGTTTCGTAGTCGAGCCCGGAAATCAGGTGCAGGTTATGAATTTCCGGTGGCGAAAAGCAGTGCAGCTGAAAGTCCGGATACTTCGCGTGGAGCCGGCGCAGCAAATCTTCGTACCACTCGATGCCGAAATCCGGATGCAGCCCGCCCTGCATCAATACGCCGGTGCCGCCGAGCGCTATCGTTTCGTCAATCTTCTCGCAGATTTCTTCGAACGTCCGCACGTAGGTATCGGGTGCGCCCGGACGACGGTAAAACGCGCAGAAGGTGCAGACGACGTTACAAACGTTCGTATAGTTGATGTTTCGATCGATGATGTAAGTGACTACGTTCCCGGGATGGCGCCGCTGACGAATTTCATCGGCGGCCACGCCCATCGCAGCAATATCGTTTGACTCGAGCAGTTGCGTGCACTCGTCGACACTCATGCGATGTCCGGCGACCACATTGTCGAGAATGGATTGAATTGATGATGGCACGTTAGTAGTTTAGGACGTGGGCCGCGAGAATCAAAATCGAGACCGGTTGTTGCTTTTCCGCCTCGATGCTTCACGCGAATCCGAGGAGTTCGACCATTCAGCACTCCAGATATTCTATCGGCTTCACCTGTGCAATCAAGCCCTGTTTTTTGGCTAACTCGAAATACAATTCCATTCCGCGCTGCAGGCTTTCATCAACTTCAAAGGTGATATTTTGCGTGAGATATTTTCGTATCTCTTCGGCCGGCAGCGGCAGTTCGGCATTCGCAGAAACAATTTCTTCGAGGTGTTGCAAACCTTCATCGCGTGCGCTGTCGAAGTTGACTTTGTTAACCCGGGCCTCTGTACCGGAGTTCGCCATCCACATCGCAAAAACAAAACCAGTTGAAGTAAAGCGATGCCACAAGTTTGCCAGGTCAAAGACGTGAACGTCGGGCAGCGTGACCGTCATACCCGGATCACCGATCACTAAGGCTGCGTCATTTTCTTTCAGCATCGTCTCCACTTCTGAGCCGGAGATTGTCCAGGCCGGCTGGGCGTCGACAAACTCGTTAAAGATTATTTTGACTAAAACCTGGGAAGTCCGCGACTTCCTATCCAATGCCACGGTCCGCACCTGACTCAGATCATCGTGTTTGCTCACCAGTACCACGCTGCGCACCGCCGAATGGGAACCGACGCATACACGAGGAACGACTTTAACGTCAGCCATTCGCTGATATTCGATGATTGGAACCAGCGCCGCATCGACTACGCGCTCCGCCAGCAAGTCAGCACAACGCGCAGGCGCGGCGTCGGTCAGCAACTCCACGCTGTTCCGTAAACTTCCGTGTTGGAAGCTCCAGATCAGCGGCGCTGTGTTTAGGTAGCTGGAAGCAGCAAGCCTTGGCAGGTTTACACTGTTAGTAATGGCGATAGATTTTCCCTGTTCGATTTAATGAGGAAGATGCTAACGAAAGCGATGCAGCTCCCGCAACCGTTCACACATCGCAGACGGGAGCGCAGCAGCGCAAGCGTCCCGCTTGCGGTTTTATTTGCCGAGCCAGCAACCGGGACGGTTGCGCTCCAGTCACGTTTCGAAGCGTGCGTTGACACGTTTTGATCGCGGCAATTACTATGCGGCGCACAGATTAGCTCCGCTCGACGCTGAATCCGAAGCGTCGAAAGTAACCGTCGACCTGCACATCAATGCGAATCTACGACGTCAGCGTACCGCTCTCAGCGGCCACGCCTACCTATCCGGGTGACCCCGGCATTGAAATCACCAGTTATTTAGCTTTAGACCGTGGCGACTCCGCTAACGTTTCACAAATCAAATTTGGTCTCCACTCGGGCACCCATGTCGATGCGCCGTCGCATTTCATCCGCGGTGGCGCAACCGTCGACTCGTTGGCGCTCGATAGTTTGCTTGGCCTGGCCGAAGTGATTGAGGCGCCGGCAGAACTCGACGTAATCGATCGCCGTTACGTCGAAGCCAATTGCGCTAACGGTTCATCGAGGATTCTTTTCAAGACTCGTAACTCGGCCTTTTGGAACGACACCGAACGTGGATTTCGCGACGACTTCGTTTACATCGAACCTGATGCCGCGCGCTGGTTAGTTCAAACCGGCGTTAAGCTGGTTGGCATTGATTACTTATCGGTTGAGCGGTTCAACTCCGACGACTTTGAAACACACCTCGCGTTTCTCTCGCAAGGGGTCATCATACTGGAGGGCCTCGATTTAAGTGCGGTGAGCGCTGGAACCTATGAATTGATTTGTCTGCCTCTGAAGGTGGCAGAAGGAACTGGTGACGGCGCACCTGCCAGAGTTGTGCTGCGGACACTCGAATAACATTCGGAATATTCAAATGGCTGACACCGATCAAGCTTATAGGGAACGAGTCTTTCGAATCGTTCGTATGATTCCTTCGGGACGAGTTATGACGTACGGACAAATTGCGGAGCTACTCGGGGAAGGTTACACACCTCGAACTGTTGGCTTTGTGATGCACTCGTCAGACGACACGACCCCCTGGCATCGCGTCATCAATGCGCAGGGCGCAACCTCCACTCGCGGCCTGGTGCTGCCACACGACAAACAACAGCGAATGCTCGAGGCTGAAGGCGTTATTTTCAACGACCGCGGCCGTTGCAGCTTGCAGCAGTACCTCTGGATTCCCAAAGAAACAAAGACCGGGAGCAAGGCCCGCGAAAAGAAGTCAACCCTTTTCAAAAAGTAGGACACGACATGAACCGAGACCCTCTTGAGAATCGAGCCCCCTATGCGGTCAGTCCGCCACGGTATTCCGTTTCACATCAAATGGTGACGACGGCGTTTGAGTTACCCAACTTTCGCATCACGCAGAACCTGGGTGTTGTGCGCGGCATTGTGGTGCGGTCACGCAACATCTTTGCGACCATCGGCGCGGGTTTACAAACAATCGTCGGCGGCAACATTACCGTCTGGACCAAACTCTGTGAAGACACACGATCAGATGCGTTTGAGATCATGATCCAGCACGCAACAGAAATCGGCGCAAATGCGATCGTGGCCGCACGCTACGATGCGACCGAGGTGTCGGCCGGCGTAACGGAAGTTCTCGCGTATGGCACCGCTGTCATCGTCGAGCCGTCAAACGCGGATGCGAGTTATCGTTCATGAACGGCGCAAAGTTGACCGCCGCACAAACTCGACGTCTGCGGGCGGCGGCCAAGGCAGTTCCCTTCTTCCGCCTGCTGGCGATTGAGGTGGTGGAAGTGACAAGTGGGAATGCCACTCTGTCGCTCGAGGTGCGCAAGGAACTGACGCAGAATCACGGCGTCGTCCATGGTGGCGCTATCGCGTCGTTAATCGATAGCGCTATGGCATTCGCAATTATTCCTCTCCTCGCTCCGCGGGAAAGGGTCACGACAGTCGACTTGACCATCAGCTATCTGCGCCCGCTGACAAAGGGTCGAGCCACGGCGACAGCAAAGGTCGTCAAGTCCGGAAGGCGGCTTTTTGTTGTTACCGCCGACGTTCGGGATAATGACGGAAGGCTTGCAGCTACAGCACTTAGCACCTACATCAAACTGTAAATCGTCCAACCGGTCTCACCGTTTTAATAAGCATAGACAGCTAGTGTTGAACTATGTAAAATGCTTTTGGCCTTCCGTGCGGACCCTAAACCGGGTCACAGCCTCGCAACCAAAAGAAGTTTTGAACTCCCACTCGGTAACTACCGACGCATGTACTCCCTTTACCATTCGTTGTTAGCGCAGCATCCCAGGCAATTAATGCCCGTGCCTTGTGCCGGCTCGACGATCGCGCAGCTTCATCGATACTTTGAAGACGTTGTGCTCGAGAATAATCTCGGAGCGCTCGTCGTTGAGAGTCTGCCCGCAACACCGGTGCGCCCGGCTCGCGACCTGGCACGATTGCAGGACCTGGAAAAGGCGGCAAGGAATTTCTTCCTCTGGGTCAATCCGCAGGATGCACTATCCAGCCGGGTGCTGAACCGCGGCAAAGAAAAAACGAATTCGATCGTGTTCGAACAGGCTGACGAGGGCAAGAGTTCAGAGCGCTTCGTCGTTATTGCTGACGCTCGCTTCTCCGCTCTGCTAGCTTCGGTGCACAAAGACGAAGGCAAGGACTCCTCGCGCGATCTGGTCATTTGGACCTTTGAACCTGACATCGTTTATTCCGCACTCGAATACTTAATGGCGCGGGTCACTGCGGAACATTCATTTCACTCACAGGCGTTTGCACAAGCAGTACGCGTGTCGATGCCAAAAGCGACCTCGCTCCAGCTCACTCTCGGGGTGACTACGAAGCTCGCACGGCTGCTCCAGGAACAGGCTGAACGCGAAATCGCAGTTAACCGTATTGCGACGGCCATTCGAAACACACTCGACCTGAACAGCGTGCTGCAGACCGCCGCTTCCGAAGTTGGCCGCGCGCTGAATGTTCACTCGTGCGCCGTCAGAGTTGAAGGCGCTCTGGTGGGACAACAAATGACCAAGTGTTATTTGCGTCCCGATTGTCTGGCAAACGCTGAAGGGCAACTTGTTAAGGACGTCGATTTGATCAGCAGCAGTTTAACCAGTTCATCCAAAGCTTATGTGGTAGACGGTGATGGTTCACAGAATCCGCCGTTAATGGCTGACGCGGTCGTGCCGCTCATTCTGCAGGGAAATCTGATTGGCGAGTTGCTGGTAAGATCCGACGATGTGTCTCGCATTTGGGCTGACAATGAACTGCTATTGCTACATACGGTGGCGGATCAGCTCGTAGTTGCGGTTAATCAGGCGCATCTCTTTGCGCAAATGCAGCAGCAGGCACTCACCGACGCCCTCACCGGCTGTTACAACCGTCGCTCGTTTGAGCTTCAACTTGAACGCGATCTTCGTCTCGCCACTCGCATGGGTCAGCCGCTGTCGTTGATCATGCTCGACTTTGACAACTTCAAAGATATCAACGACGAAGCAGGTCACGACGCCGGCGATTCGGCCTTATGTATGTTGGCTGACACTCTTCGAGCTGAACTGCGCTCGGTTGATACGGCAGCACGTTATGGCGGCGACGAGTTCGTCATTATTCTGCCGCAAGCGGACACCGAAGGCGCACTGCTGGTCGCGGAGCGTTTACGTGTCCGCGTCGAAGAGATGCAAGTGCCCGGTTTTGGCAAAGTAACTTCTTCATTCGGCGTCGCAACATTTCCTAACCATGCCTCATCGCGCGACACGCTCGTCGTTGCCGCCGACCGTGCACTCTATCGTTCAAAGAACGCCGGCCGAAACCGCGTTACCGTCGTTGAAGGAGCCCGCCTCGCTTCCGAACCCAATTTTGAATTAGCCGACGTAATGTGACGTCTTCTTTTGACTGGAGCGCAAGCGTCTCGCTTGCTGTAGCCGTCTAAATTCCATCGTTGCCAACAGCAGCTTCAATCAGCAGTTTACGTAACGCCGCGTTCTGCCTTCTGGTGTCCTGACGCAAAATCGCGCATCATTATCCTCGTTCCCCTCAGGTATAGGATCGTGACGCTGCCGCGGTTTTGTGTGCATGGACGATTTAAGAAAATTTGCTCGCTATTTCCGGCCTCACAAACTCGAGCTTGCGATTGGAATCGCCTGCATTTTAGCCAGCGTTGTTTTTAACCTCTTCATTCCGATCATTGTCGGCCAGGCCATCGACGCACAGTGGGTCGACATAAGTTGGTCGCGACTGACGATGTCTGCGGTTAAGGTGTTGAGCGCCAGCGTGGTCAGTGGCACCTTCCTTTTCCTGCAGCGCCGCATTCTGATCGGCATGTCGCGCAAGATCGAATACGCCGTGCGCGAGGACTTCTACGCGCATCTCGTCGACCAACCTCAAGTCTTTTTTCAACAACATCGCATTGGCGACTTAATGGCGCGCGCGACCAACGATCTCGCCGCCGTGCGGCAATTGGCCGGCCCGATGATCATGTATTCGCTGCAAACCGTTTTTGTCGTAATGATCGTGTTACCGCTGATGTTCATGATCAATTGGCGGCTGACGTTGCTGTTGTTCATCACCATGCCGCTGGTCTCGTT
>JBKPNP010000785.1:0-5819 GCA_046732775.1 Acidobacteriota bacterium | reverse complement strand
GCGGTTCATGCAAAGCGTCGATACGAAATCTCGCCTTCAGATAATCTCGCCAAACGCGTGAACCGGCTTCGATATCAATCATCTCGCCGTCGCGGTTGATTAGCTCCTGGCTGTGCAGCAGGCGTAACAAGTGTTCAACCTCACCGCTATCCAACTCCAGCTTGAGCCGCCAGCTTTCCACGGTCCGGCGTTTGTTTTCCGGTGTTGCCTGGGACAGTAGACGAACCAGCGCCGCACGCGTTTCCAGTCGGGGGGCGATGTTCTCCAGCACGTACGAGAAGTGACGGCTGAGACGTCCGCCCATCAGCTGATCGACGTAGAGCCGTTCGCAGGCGAGGTACGAGTCCAGCGACACACGGGCTTCGCGCGCGGCCTGCAGCATTGCGGTGATTAAGAACGGGCTGGCCTCGAGTTGTTGCACCAGGAGATTATTTGTTTCGTCATTAATGGCAACCTGCTCGCGAGCCGCAGCAGCCGCAACCAGTTTGCGGGCGTCGTCTTCCGCGAGCGTGTCGAGACGCATCAGTCTAAGCGCATCGAAGTTGCCGGCGCCGCGCTGTATCGCGTCGAGAATCTCACGTCGCAAGCCTGCCAGCACAAATGGATTGTTTCCCGAACGAAGCGCCCGTACGATTTCCAGATCAAACGGCACATTCGAGTCGACGTAGTTCATCATTTGCACTGCGTCAAACATCACAAACGGTCGGACGTCGCGGCTTTGAACACGCGCCGGCGCCGTCAAACAAAAGCGAACCAGCTCGCGATCGTCCTCACCGAAGCGATGCTGGTTGTAAGCCTTGACCAAGCTGTCAATCCAATCGAGCTCCGACGGCGGCGCCAGGTGCACCAGATCGTTCAGCGTGAGCGAAGCGTCGCACAACTCAGGCTCATTTCGACGGAATGCGATGTACTGTCGCAGGAATGAGTTAAGAAACTCGATAGCCGCGCTGACGGCGGTCGTTTCTGATGAAGGTAACGCGAAGTAGATCGGCACCACTTCTTCGTGTCGATTGAAGAGGCTATCAAACGCCTGGCGCAGCAATTCGGAAACGCCTGCCAGCGGGGCCAACAGGATTAGAAGTCCCTGCGCATGCGCCGGCTGACTGGCGTGCGCCAGTAGTTGTTCGAGCTCGGCGGTACGACCGACGAACTCGTCGCGATTAACGCGGCCGAGAACTCGTCTGTTCTGTTTGCTGCTGTGATTCATCTAGGCGGGTGGCAAACTGACCGGATTATCGACGAAAAAATCGATGCGGTTCTTGCCAAGCTTCTTCGCGTTGTAGAGCGCGCGGTCGGCAGCAGCAATCACCTTCTCTGCGGTGTCGATAAATTTAGCGAAGGTTGAAATTCCGATACTGACGGTCACGGTCCCGAGCGGCTGTGATTTACCGAAGGGATACTCTTTTTCCGCCACGCGCTGGCGCATGCGTTCCGCGATCACGCCCGCTTCACTAAGCGATGTTTGCGGCAGGATGATGCAGAATTCTTCGCCGCCGTAACGACAGGCAACGTCAGCGGAACGCAACGCGGCCTTCAGCGCGTGCGCAGTCATCTTCAACGCGATGTCGCCCGCCTGATGGCCGTTGCGATCGTTGTAAGTCTTGAAGTCGTCAATGTCGATCATGAGGCAGCTCATCGAATAGTTGTAGCGTTGTGAGCGATTCAATTCGTCGCTAAGACGTTCTTCGAGATAGCGGCGGTTCAATAAACCCGTTAACGGATCGGTGATCGACATCAAACGGAACTGCGTGGCGCGTTCCTGCCATTCCGCTCTTTCGACGGCCACTGCTACCTGCGGTCCGATGATCTGCAACAGACTCAGATCGACGTCGTCAAAATGTTCGCCGCTAGTCTTGTCAGTTACGTTCAGGACTCCAATGCGGCGACCGTTGATCGTTATCGGATAACTAATGAAGGAATCCGTATGGTACCGCCGCTCCGCAGGTGCCGCCGCAATTCCGGCAACTTTCAGACTGCTTACTACGAGCGCATTCCCGGTCTCCAGTACCTTTCCGGTGATGCCTTCGCCGACCCGTTTGGGTGTTTGTTCCGCGCCGGGCGTGGCCAGACCAGCCGACGCTCGCATGTAAAGCTGATGCGAGGTGTCATCGAGCACCCACAGCGAGGCACGCTCAGCTCGCAATAGTTCTTTGCAGTGTAAAAGAATTGCTTCGTAGGTTTTGTTGAACTCACCTGAGCTTATCCGTTCGAGAAATCTTTGCAGGGATTCGGCCAGATGAGATCGGTGTTCAAGCTCTTCGCGCAACCGATGAACTTCGGTTTGCAAGTCATCGGCTGATTGAGTGGAGACGGTTGCGGACGTTGTTGGCGCTTTTATTGGAGGCGCAATGTCTATCACCGCGTCTGTCATCTCCAACGGCATTCTAAAAACGCCGGTTACTGTCTCGCGCGGTTTCGGCGTGTTGTACTGCCGCACTGCTTTCCGCAACCGTTCAGAGAGTTGGTCGAGGTTCTCCTTGTCGGCGAAGATTACGTTTGTAAACGGTTCGCTATTCAGCAGGTCGTTGAGTTCGCCATTGCGAAAGCGGTCAACTAAATTCCGGTAGTCTTCGGCGCTCACAAAAGCGCGCCCACCGATGACCGCTAAGTTTTGTTCGCGGCCGATCTGCACCGGCATCGTGAAGCATTGCAACCCTGCATGACACTTGTATTCGACAAGAGAACCGGCGGCGAGAGCTCGTCGATGCGCGTCGCCGCAGTAAGGGTCACACAAGCCGACGTAATCCATCGACGACTGGAACGCGTGGCAAACGGAATTGTTGTTTGAAACGACGAGAGCCGGAGGTTGACGGCCGTCGACTAGCAACACCGACAAGCCGGCTTTCGCAGCCAGCTTTTCCTGCACCGGGACCCAACCCGCGGGAGCGTCTTCGGGATGTTCCTGGACGATCTCGGGAGTTTCGGCAGGGTGCTTCTCGGTGTGCTTTGCCGTCGGTTTCGAGCGTGGCATCGTTCGCAATAACTTTCGCGTGACTGAAGTATAGATTTCTGTTGACGACCCCAACAACCGGATAAAAATGTTGGGCTGCGCGCTGCCTTTTTAGGAATCGCAAAGCGCATTGCGATTCACCCTACTGGTAAACAACCAATGGAAGCCGCATTTCATCTGCAAGCGACTCAAAAATCAATACTTTGCGAGATTTCGTAAAGGCTGGATAAGCGTGAATACCTTCACGGAACAAGAGCAGCGGCAGCTAGTCCGGGCGCCTCACCCGGCGCGACGGATTCAATGTGAGGTTGTTCGGGACTGATGCGTATGCAGGCGGCGAAATGCGCTGGTTTTATCTCAACAAGCGGGGGCACTACTTCTTTGCACGCATCGATCATGTAAGGGCAACGCGTATGAAAGCGGCAGCCCGATGGAGGATTGATTGGCGAAGGCACATCGCCTTCGAGCACGATGCGTTTGCGATCTGCCTCCACTGCTGGATCCGGTACCGGCACGGCCGAGATGAGCGCCTTCGTGTAAGGCATGAGCGGATCGGCATAAATTGTTTTCGCCCCCGCCACCTCCACCAGCTTCCCCAGATACATCACTGCAACGCGATCCGAAACGTGGCGAATCGCCCGCAAGTCATGTGAGATGAAAAGGTACGTCAGGTTCTTCTCGCGCTGTAACCGTTGCAGCAAATTCATTATCTGCGCCTGAATAGAAACGTCGAGCGCAGAAATTGGCTCATCAGCAACGATGAACTCCGGATCGACGGCAAGCGCGCGCGCGATGCCGATACGCTGGCGCTGCCCGCCTGAGAACTCGTGTGGATAGCGTTTGATAAAACGCTTACTCAACCCCACGGTCTCGAGCAATTGCTGTACACGCTGTTCGGCGTTACTGCCCTGTGCAAGCCGGAAGGTTTCGAGCGGTTCACCAACGATTTGTCCGACCGTCATGCGCGGGTTCAGCGAAGCATACGGATCCTGAAAGACGATCTGGAGTTGCCGGCGGTGCTCGCGCATTTCTCTTTGCGAAAGGTGTGCGAGATCGCGATCGCCAAAAAAGACTTTGCCGGAGGTGGGTTCGTTAAGGCGAAGGATGGCCCGGCCCAGAGTGGATTTACCACAACCTGATTCGCCTACCAGTCCGAGCGTTTCGCCGCGCTTGATGTCCAGCGACACCCCATCAACTGCTTTGACGATGCTGTGCGCAGCTTTCCCGACGACGAAGCTTACCAAAATTGCCCGCAGCAAAAAGAAGCTGAGCAGGCCGGAAAGGATTCCGATCAGCGAGGCCAACAGTAGCGTCCACAACAGTTCACCCGATCCCGAGGAGATAATTGTTACGACGCTAATGAAGACGCCAATCAGAACGCTGACTAAGACCAGCACGGTGCGCACCCACGAGGGCAACTGTCGAAAGCCGCGCTTCATGTTCGAGCCGAGATCGAAGTGAAGTTTCAAATCCCGGATCGAAATCAATGGCGCTTCCGACAACTCGGAAGATGTGGAAGCCGGCGCTGTATCCAAAGTATTCATTACGCAGTTACTGGATCGGCGGTTTGAGTATGACCAGACTCGTGAAAGACTTCCTGCGCGAAGTGGCAAAGTGAAAAGTGGTTTGCTGTCAGTTGCACGAAAGGCGGAAACTCCCGTCTGCATAAATCTTCGGCGCGGTAACAACGCGGCGCAAACGGGCAGCCCGGCGGCAGGTGCGCGACATCCGGGGGCAAGCCGGGAATTTGATAAAGCTCCTCCTGCTGCTTCAGCGGATCGGGCACCGAGCGCAGCAATCCTTTCGTGTAGGGATTGCCCGGCTGAGCGAACAACTCTGCAGTCGGTGCTTGCTCGAAGACTTTACCGGCATACATCACCAAGAGTTGATCGGTCATACCGGCAACTACGCCAAGGTCATGCGTTATCAGAATCACGCTGGTACCGGTCGCCTGCTTGAGTGTTTTGATAAGTTCGAGAATTTGCGCCTGGATGGTGACGTCAAGTGCCGTGGTCGGTTCATCCGCGATGAGCAATTCAGGCTCGCACGACAGCGCCATCGCAATCATCACACGTTGCCGCATACCGCCGGAAAATTCGTGAGGATAATTATCTACACGCGCGGCTGCGTCAGGTATGCCCACGGTCTGCAACATCTCGATCGCATGTTGGTAGGCCTCACGCTTGGTATGGCCGAGATGCAGTCGAGTGATCTCCATTATCTGCCGCGAGATCTTCATGAACGGATTCAGTGAGGTCATCGGATCCTGGAAGATCATGGCGATGCGCCGTCCTCGAATCCTGCGAATGTCTTCTTCGGCGAGCGACAGCAGGTCCGTGCCGTCAAACAATACTTCTCCGGCCACGATCCGGCCTGGCGGCGTTGGTACCAGCCGAATGATCGAAAGATTCGTAACTGATTTTCCCGAGCCCGACTCCCCGACAATGCCTAACGTCTCGCCGCGTTTTAGCGCGAACGAGATGCCGTCTACTGCTTTGACCTCGCCGTCCTCCGTATCGAAGTAGGTCCGCAGGTTTTTAACTTCAAGCAGATTGCCGTTAGCGTCAGTCATAAAAATCTACAACTCAAACTTTCCGCATTTGCGGATCGAGCGCGTCGCGCAGGCCATCGCCGAGAAAGTTAAGAGAAACTAAAGTGAGCGCCATGGTGACGCCCGGAAAAACCATCTGCCAGGGAAAGATGCCGATGTTTTGAATGCCGTCGGTAGCCAGGCTGCCCCAGGAAGCGAGTGGCGCTTGTACGCCGAACCCGAGGAATGACAGGAACGCTTCGGTAAGCATAACGGTCGGGATGGTGAGGGTGGCGTAAACGATAACGGGCCCGAGCGTGTTCGGCACGATGTGGCGAA
>JBKPNP010000784.1:0-4760 GCA_046732775.1 Acidobacteriota bacterium | reverse complement strand
GGTAACGCACATCCTCGCGCAAATCTGCTTCACTAATACCAACGCCGGCCGTACGCACAATAAAGCCGCCCGACGGAATGTCTTCGCTGCCGCGAATCAGGGTGATGAGTTTGCGCAAACGCTGCCGCTCGCTATCTGACTCGATTTTTCGTGACACGCCAACGTGCTCGACGGTCGGCATGTAGACCAGAAAACGCCCAGGCAACGCGATGTGCGAAGTAATGCGAGCGCCTTTCTTAGCGATTGGCTCCTTCGCGATCTGCACCAATATTTCCTGACCTTCGCGCAGAAGATCAGTAATCGTCGGTTGCTGCCGATCTCGACGGCTTGAACCTCTCGATCCGCCGCCGCGGGTGTCACCGCGCGAGCTGCGTCCGCGGTCACGACCGCCACGCGAATCGCGGCTATCACGAGACTCACGCGAATCCTTTGCTGCCGGAGCTGCCTCGCTCACCGGGCTCTCTTCGACTTCTTCGACGGCGTCTACTGGCTGCTCCTCAGGTTCTTCAGTAGCGGCTTCGATCTCAGGTGCACTCGCTTCTTCGATCGGTTCATCCGGAGTCGACTCTACTTCGGTAGTTTCAGGAGCGCTGGCTTTACTCGGTCGACGACGACGGCGTCCGCCTCGTCGGGTGGCAAACTCAGCGCGCGAGTTGTCTTCGACACTCGCATCGGCGTCAGCGTAAGACTCAGCTGCCGAATCGTCTGCGACTTCCGACTCGCCGGCCGTCTCTTCTTTCACCGCTTTTTTGCTGGATGATTTCTTAGTTGAAGCTTTTTTCTTGGAGCCGAGGCTGCTAAGAAGTTTCCCGACGCGTGATTTCTTGCTGCCCCCGCGTGTTGGTTTCTCAGCGACCGGTTCCGCCCGCTCTTCACTCTGCGGAGCGTTGCTAGCTTCGGAATCTTCATCATCGCTGACGCGTTGGAACGAACCTGTTTGCGGCAGGTTCGCGGAGACGTCGTCATCGAAACTTTCGATTCGTGCTGCGACTTGCTCACGCGTGCGAGCTGGCGAGGTCATCGCAGCTTCGCCGGTATCGCCGTCGTCGATCCGCTGGAATGAATCGTCGCGGTAATCGACATTCGATAGTACCGAACCCACTTCGGCGGTCCGAAAATCATCTTCCAGGTTGAACTCACCCGCATGAATCTGATCAAGCAGTCGCTCCTGTAATCGCGCGTCCTTAAACATTTCGCCGTTGTCGGCTTCGTCTTCATCGATAACCCTGAGGATCGAAGGATCGGCGGCAACGAACGGGGTGTCGATATCTTCAGCACTGATCCTTTCACGCGACGGAGCAGCTGACTCGCCTTCCGCTGTCTCCCGGCTGCCACGGCGGCGACGGCCACGGCGGCTGCGACGCTTCGCAGTGTCACCGGCTTCGGTAGCTGACTCGTCCGATTGTTCTTCACGAGGTTCCGGTTCCAACGTCTCGGCAGTTTCCACCTCGTGATCCATATCGCGCAGCGGCTCTACCTTTTCATGTGTCGCTTCGATATGGCGCTCGCGTTCGACACGGCCCAGGGCGATCTGTTCGGCGGCCGCGCGCTGGGCGGCTTCCACGTCACCTTTCTTCGCCTTATCGATCACGATGCGCTCAAACTCTTCCTCCTCATCGAAAAAGTCGGACACATACAGAAACGCATCGCGTTCGAGTCCGACGTCGACAAACGCTGACTGCATACCGGGCAGGACACGCATCACGCGTCCCTTGTAAATGTTGCCGACAATTCCCTGATTGCCTTCGCCGCGTTCGATGTAAAACTCGGTGACCTTCTCGTTTTCGATGATCGCAATCTTCTTTTCGCGTCCGTTGACGCTCACGATTAATTCTTTTGCCATTTTCTGTTCACTGTCTCCTGAGCGCGTCTCTACTCGTCAAGCGAGTCGTCAAACCGCCGCAGCAACTAAACGAAGTGCCGCGCGGCGCGCGCTGTTAGTAAAAATTGTGGAATGACCGCGCGCTACAAGCTGGATAGCGAGGCGCAGCGGGCAAGGTTGAGCAAGGCGCAAATGCCCCTCGCGATAAACTGAGTTCCGATTGATCCCTAAAAGTGGTTTTTGTGATTGCAGTAGTGAAGAAGCTTTATGGCTTTCCGGCTGCGATGAGTGTGAAAGATTGCCGCGCCGGTGGTGAGCCGGTTCTCGCTTACAGCTAGATTGGGTTGAGTTCGGACTTCGTGTGTCCGGAACTCGACGAGCACTGAAACTAATCAAAAAAGCAAACCTAACTAGCCGCTTTGTCTCTAATGAAGTGCAAACAGGGAGCGCCTGAAACTATTGTCAGGCATTAGAACAACCGGCATTGCCGGATGTGCTCGCGGGCTGTTTGCGCTACAACGAATTTCAAAGGGAATCGCAAGGATTCCAAGCCGGGCTCACTAGCCTCGCTGCGGCTTTGCAAAAAGTTGAAAAAGACTTCCCGTGGTGGGGGAAAATCGCAAAATTTCTGACTCGCTTATCGGGCGCACGGTGCTTCTTCGATCGAGCTTCGGTCGTGCTGCTCTTAGTTCTAGGGTTCCAAAGGCTTTTACGCTGGAAACGAACTCCGTAGAGGCGAGCACGGGGAGTATAAACCGAAGTGGGGGAAACGCGAAATGTTTGTGTAACGATGTTTACCAAGAGCCTTTGTGATGCTAGTTCACAAAGCGTCTTAATTGCACGCTAATCGCAAAGCCGATGGCGATGAAGGTAGCGATGAGTGATGCCAGGCCCGCACTCATCAAGGGTAGGGGAACGCCGATGACGGGTAACAGTCCCAACGCCATTCCGATGTTGATAAAGATCTGACAGGTAAAGCCGCCGACGACAGCCATGATTACCAGCATGCCCATGCGATCAGGTGCGCGCTTGGCACCGGCAATCATGCGCGAGAGCAGCACCACGTAGGCCAACAACACGAGGATGCAGCCAACGAAGCCTGCATTTCCGGCCGTGACACTGAATATGAAATCGGTGTGTGGTTCGGGTAAAAACTTGAGACTGCTTTGTGAGTAGGCGGCGCTCGTGTCCGCGCCAAGCAATCCACCTTCACCGACGGTTAGAATTGATTGCCAGGTGTTGTAACCGAAACCACGGCGATCCGCGTTCTCGGGATCGAGGATGACGTTGATGCGCTCCTGCTGGTAATTCTTTATGAGATGCGTTTTCACGCCGACCCAGTAAGACGCGGGCAACAACACGACGCTGAGCAATACCGCCCCGACTACGTAACGCATTCGTATCGCTGACAGAAACAGCACGATGGCGAGGATAGGAAGATAGGTTAGAACCTGGCCGACGTCATGTTCCAACAGGATTAGGAAAATCGGCAGGGCGAGGATCAAGCCGCCCATTGCCATCTCCTGCAGGGTCAAAGTATTCGCACGATGCCGGCCAAAATAGCGGGCCAACATCATGGCCGTCGTCACTTTCACAAACTCTGAAGGCTGAAACTGGCCGATGCCGGGAACTCGAATCCACGCACGCTGTCCGTTAATCTTCAAACCAATCCCGGGAATTAAGACGAGCAAGAGCAGCAGGAGTCCGAAGACATAAAACGCAGGTGCGATATTGATGAGTTTACGGTAATCACTGAACGCAATCAGCAGCATCGCTACTACGGCAATGCCGAGGCCGATCAGTTGTTTGATCCAGTAGGCTTCGGTGGGCTGTGCGTTGCGAATTTGGACGGTGCCGAAACAGACGATGCCGATCGCCATCAGGGCGAGCAGCCAATCAAAATCCCGCAGTCCTCGTTTTTGGATTATTGCAACCATCGGAAAAGACTAGTGATGAGTGATGATTAATGAGTAGGCGGCTCGGCTTCACCGTTCATCTTTTTCAAAATATCACTCATCACTCATTACTCATCACTCATTACTCATCACTCATTACTCCTCACTCATTACTAGTTATTCAGTTGAGCGACCGTGTCCGGTTTCTTCGGCGCGTCGGTTTTCGGTTTGGTAGTCTTCGCTACGGGCACCGCTCCTGGCGGTTCGGCGTTCCGGGTCTTGCGGTAAAAAACGTCGTAAACGTGGCGCACAGCCGGCGCCGCATGGCTACCGCCAAAACCGGAATTCTCGATTAACGCCACGAGTGCGATCTCCGGCTTGTACGCCGGTGCATAGGACACGAACCATGAGTGATCCTTGTTCTTGCCGACGTCTTTGCCTAAACCTACGACCTGGGCGGTGCCGGTTTTGCCCGCGATATCGAAACCGGCCATACGAATGCCGGAGCCGGTACCGCCGTTATTGACCACGCCCCACATTCCCTCGACGACGCGGTGCTGAATATCTTCCGGGATGGGAAGCACTTTAGGATTCGGGCGGCTGGAGTCGAACGGCTGAAAAGCACGGTAGGGACGATAGTCAGGCGAGCCCGGATCGCCTACGGGCCGCAGTTCTTTAAGCAAATGCGGTACGTATAACTTGCCGCCATTCGCCACTGCCGTGATAGTGCGCAGCAAGGCGATGGGCGTGATGATGTCGTATACCTGCCCGAACGATGCGTAGACCGTGTCGATGTCTTTCCACTCGGCGTTCTCAGGTTGCGTTTTCTTTTTGAGCTCGCGCGACGGCGTGAGGTCTAAAACTTCATTCGGTAGATCGATGCCGGTCCGCTTGTTCAAATCGAACTCATCCACCATCGACATGATGCCGTCGAGTCCCATCTTCAAACCGAGACGATAAAAGTAGCCGTCACAGGAATGCGTGATCGCAGCTTTGATGTCAGGTGTGCCATGGTTTCCCATGCAACGTGTGAACTTGTTGCC
>JBKPNP010000783.1:0-1489 GCA_046732775.1 Acidobacteriota bacterium | reverse complement strand
CCGAGTCACCCGTCTACATCGTCCACCTGTCGTGCGCCGACGCATTGAACCAGGTGCGGCAGGCCCGCGACCGTGGTATCCCGGCCTTCGCCGAGACGTGTCCGCAGTATCTGTTCCTCTCGCTCGACAATTACGACGAGCCCGGTTTCGACGGCGCCAAGTATGTGATGACGCCGCCACTACGCGACAAAGCAAATCAGGCCGAGTTATGGAAGGGCCTGAAGATGGATGACCTGCAAGTGATATCCACCGACCACTGCCCTTTCTGCATGAAAGAGCAGAAGGAACTCGGACGCGACGACTTCTCGAAGATTCCCAACGGCGCGCCAGGGGTCGAGAACCGGGTGCCGCTCATCTATAACGGCGGTGTTGTCGAGAACCGCATCAGCCTGAACCGCTTCGTTGAACTGACTTCGACGGCGGCAGCCAAGATGTTTGGCCTGTTCCCGAAGAAAGGCACGATCGCGGTCGGGTCGGATGCGGACATCGTCATCTTCGATCCCGAGAAAGAACAAACCATTGGACTTGCAACCAGCCACATGAACGTCGACTACAACACCTACGAAGGCAAGAAGATTAAGGGTGTAGTGGAGACGGTACTGTCTCGTGGCAAAGTTGTAATAGAGAACGGTGAGTACAAAGGCAAGCCGGGCGACGGACAGTTCCTAAAACGCGGCACCTGCGTAAGCATGTAACAAGCCTCGAAGGAGGCCCTACCAGCCGAAAAACTGCTTGTCGCTCGCGCAATAGCTGGGCATACTATGCGCGCTGTTCAAGTCCCTGCAGAGCGCTCCCGGGAGAAATCTGCACCCGCCGTTGGAGTGATTCAAACCAAAATATGATCAAGCATGTTCTCATCGCTCTTGTTGTCGCATTGTCCGCCATACCGGTCCTCGCGCAGAGTCAAACTCAGCAACCGCTGATCACCGTTTCCGGACAAGCTGAAGTTTTGGTTGTGCCTGATGAGGCAGTCTTCAAAATGTCTGCCGTGACGGTCGACAAGAATCTGCTCGAAGCACAAGCGAAAAACGACGAGAAGGTGAAGAACGTTCTCGGACTGGCGCGAAAATATAACGTGCCTGCGAATCTGGTACAGACCGGTCACATCAGTCTCGACGAGCGCTATTCAGATGAAGAGGCGACGCGCAAACCGCGAGTTTTTCTGGGCTACGCCGTCACTAAACAGATTGCGATCGTGCTGCGCGACGTGAGTAACGCTGAGGCCCTGTTAGGTGACATTTTCAAGTCAGGCATCACTCGTATTGAGGACGTAGAGTTTCGCAGCACCCAGGTCCGAAAATACAAAGACCAGGCCCGAGCAATGGCGATCAAGGCTGCACAGGAAAAGGCTGCTGCGCTCGCCCGTGAAATCGGGCAGACAATCGGCAAGGCTTATACGATTTCTGAGGTCGGCTACATAAATAACAACTCTGCGATGAACAACAATTTCTCGACGGCTACGGGAAGCGCCGATTCGGATGGTGAAAGC